>DJFP01000280.1:786-5447 GCA_002432565.1 Flavobacteriales bacterium UBA5869 | reverse complement strand
ACGGTTGTTGCAATCATAATCTGCGTTTTTCCCTCCACAAACTGTTGCATTTCGTAATCTTTTACCTCGGGTTTCATTTTTCCGTGAACAATGCTCACTTTGTAATCCGGTAGCGGAAAAGCACGACTGATTGCTTCGTAGCCGTCCATGAGGTTGTTGTAATCCAGTGTTTCGGATTCCTGTATCAACGGATAGACAATGTAGACCTGTCTTCCAAGTGCAATTTCTTTGCGGATAAATCCAAAAACAAGCGACCTGTCTTTTTCAAAATGGTGTTTGGTGGTAATGGGTTTTCTTCCCGGTGGAAGTTCATCAATTACCGAAACATCCAGATCTCCGTAATAAGTCATTGCCAGCGTCCTTGGAATAGGTGTGGCGGTCATGACCAAAATATGAGGCGGAGAAGTGTTTTTCTTCCATAAACGGGAACGCTGNNGGACAACGTCTTCCAATAAAGCGTGCGTTCCGACTAAAATATGAATTTCTCCGCTGAGTAATTGTTCATGTATTTCTTTCCGGGCGGCTTTTTTGGTTGAACCGGTCAATAATACAATTTTGACGGGTGTTCCTACCAGTAATTCACTTAGACCTGTGAAATGCTGATTTGCCAGGATTTCCGTTGGAGCCATTAAAGCACCTTGCAGACCGGAACCGATTCCCATCAAAATAGTTAGCAAGGCTACAACTGTCTTTCCGCTGCCGACATCCCCCTGCAGTAAGCGGTTCATCTGGAAACCCGAACCAATATCCCTTCGGATTTCACGGAGTACTTTTTTCTGAGCATTCGTTAATGGGAAAGGCAGGTTGTTTTCGTAGAAATCGTGAAAGAGTTGTCCTACTTCCGAAACCACTTGCCCGCTGTTTTTTTGCATGTTGATTGATTTTCGGAGCAATAATTCAATCTGAAGGTTCAATAATTCTTCAAATTTGAAACGCATGCGTGCTTTTTGGGCCAATGTAACATCAGCCGGCATGTGAACTGCACGAATAGCGGCACCGAAAGCCGGAAGTTTTAATTCCCTGATTAATTTCGATGGAATAGTTTCTTCGAAATAAACTTTGGAAGNNTTGCCTCAGTTCCGTTTGCCGGACTCAATTCCGGATGGGAGATGTTCCAGGTGTTTACGTAGGGTTTTGCTTTCCCGAAAACGATGTAAGTGGTATTCAGTTTCAGGTTCGGAAGAATGTATTTGTACCCCTGGAACCAGAGTAGATCAATAATTCCCGTACCATCCTGGAATTTGACATTCAATCGTTTTTGCCTTCCACTCCCTGTTTCCGAAACCGAGATGATCTGGCCTTTTAATTGAACATAGCCATCGATTTGAGGGATGTCTTTGATCAAATGGAATTGGGATCGATCGATGTAACGGAAAGGGAAATGGTAGAGCAGGTCGTGATAAGTTGCGATTCCCAATTCTTCTCTCAGCAATTTGGCTCTTTGCGGACCAACTCCTTTGAGGAATTCGATGTGAGTTTGCAACCATTGATTCATGATGCGAATTTAGCTATTTGGATATTAAGACATTCGGATATTCAGATTTTAGGACTAAATTCTTTTAGAAGAATATCTTAATTCTGAAACGGGATTCCTTTAAATGATAAATGGAGTTCGGACAGGCGTCCAAACTCCATTCACTAATCAACCTAACCTAACCACCTAAATCATTACAAAGATAATTCTATTTTGTAATTGAGTAAAATATTTTTAGTTAAAATTATCTTAATACACAGTTTTTATGGATGAACGGTAAAAATGAATTATTTTTTATACGTGTCCAATCCTTTTTCAAGCCATTTTTTAAATACTTCAGGACTACCATGATTTTGATAATCGGCAGAACCGACCGGAATGTCTTTCCCTTCCGGTGTCTGAAGTACATAATAAGGCTGAGAAGAAGTCTTATATTCTTCAATTTGTTTAGCAGTCCATTTATTTCCAATCGTAACTATTGAAAAATCCTGTCCGTTTACCTTGATCGTACGCTGTTCGTCTTTTGGTAATTCCGTGCGTTCGTCTACATATAAAGACACTATTACAACGTCATCGCGAAGGTGTTCAATGATTCCGGGCTGTCCCCAAACACTTTGTTCCATTCTACGACAGTTCACACATCCCCATCCTGTGAAATCGACAAAAAGCGGTTTGTTTACTTTCTTTGCATAAGCCAAAGCTTTGTCATAATCGTTGAAAGCCATCAATCCTTTTGGTCCTTTGTGCATTCCGTCTACGTGAACTTCTGATGCGGAAATGGTGCTTTCTCCACTTCCACCGACGCCATTAGGCGATTCGGCATAGAAGTCCGGAGGTAAGAATGCGTTGACTAATTTTAAAGGAGCTCCCCAAAGGCCCGGAATGAGATAGAAAGTGAAAGCAATAGTTAATGTTGCCATCATGGTTCTTCCTACCGATAATTTTTCTACCGGGCTATCATGCGGTAATCGTACTTTTCCAAGAAGGTACAAAGCAAGTGTTCCGAAAACAGCAATCCAAATAGAGATAAAGACTTCCCGTTCCAAAAGGTGCCACTGCATAGTAGTGTCTGCTGTAGACAAGAATTTGAATGCAAATGCAATTTCCAGAAAACCTAAGAATACTTTTACCACGTTTAGCCATCCTCCTGAACTCGGCATTGAGTTTAGCCACGAAGGGAACATTGCGAATAACATAAATGGTAAAGCAAGTGCCAGTCCGAATGCAAACATTCCGACCATCAGGGCAGAATCTCCACCGCTCGATGAAATTCCTACCAATAAACTCCCTAAAATCGGTCCTGTACAAGAGAATGAAGCCAGTGATAATACCAATGCCATAAAGAAGATTCCTACTACACCTCCTTTGTCTGCTTTTTCATCAGCTTTATTGGTCCATTTTGCAGGTAATTGAATTTCAAAGGCACCTAAGAAAGATAACCCGAAAACAAAAAGCATTAAGAAGAAGAAAATGTTGAAATAGACGTTTGTAGACATTTCATTCAATAAGCTGGATGCTCTTGTAATTACAACAATACCACCAAGCAAAACATGTATGGCAATGATAGAACCACCGTAAATAAAAGCATTTCTTCTGCCTAAGGCCGGAGTTTTACTTCTTTTGGTAAAGAAACTTACCGTCATAGGGATCATTGGGAATACACAAGGCATAATGATTGCCGCAAATCCACCCAGGAAAGCCAGGAAGAAAGTTCCCCAAAGTGAACCGGATTTTTTCGGTTTTTCCTTCGAGGGAGTTATTTTTTTAGTTTCTTTTATTGCAGCTTTTTCAGACTGATCATCTTTTTTTGATTCACCTGGTGTAATAGCTGTTGTTTGTGTAATGCTTTCGTTTTTAGGTGTTTCTTCTATTTGAGCTGTTCCATCCTCACAACCTTTTACCTTCAGGGTGAATTTAGCATCATAAGGAAATAAACAATGCGTTTCATCACAAGGTTGAAATGCATAAGAACCGTTTAAAACAAAATCTTTTTTTGAAAGAATTTGTATTTTTTGTTTAAAAATGACTTTTCCTTCATGAATTGCTACATCTTCATCTGATACAGGATCATGAGTTTGATGAGGTTTAGGCTCTTTTACACCTCCGATTAGTTTGTAATTCGGAGATTTTTCCAAGTTAAATTGAGAAGCAAAACCAAATGCTCCTTTCGGCAATAAGATTGCATTGATATGCCAGTTGGGAACAATTATTACCTCTGCAACAATTGTAGCTTCACAATTTTTTCCCTGTTCCACAGAAAATTTCCATTTAGCCATGTCCTGGGGCAATTCAATCTGGGCATTTGCTTTGGTAATTATGGATAAACCAACTAAAAGGATTAAACTCTTTAATAAGGATTTCATAAAGTTTGCTGTGTATTATGGAATTGTTATGGAAAAATCGACATCAACAGGAGGGAGGCACATCACTTCATTGCAGACCATGAAGGTTACATAACCTGTGATCACATCGCCTGATTTTGCTTGGGCTACTTTGCGTGTGAAAGTAACTTCTGATTTGAAAAAGTCAAGCGCAGCCTCGAAATTTTCGTCGTATTCGTGAATGGCTTTGGGTTCTTTGACCTCTCCTTCAAATTTGATATTCGGGTTTTCCGTAAATGTAAAACTGGTCGGAACCGGTCCGATAGTGTTGTTGATATGCTGGCTGTATAAATGCCAGCCTTCGGAAATGATCGCTTTGAGTTGGATTTCTTTGGTGCTCGTAATATAAGAAAAGTCCCATTTTACTCTGTCCTGAGCAAAAAGACTGGTTCCGATCCATAAAAATGAGCATAAAAAAAGCAGTTTACGCATGGGGCTTTAGTTTGTACTTCCAAAGCTACGAAACGAAAACTGCTTGGCAATAATGAGTTTAACTAACTTTCTTGAAAAGCTAAAACTTTAATTCTACAATGTGATCAATGGGAATCCACATTCCGCCTTTCAGGCAGATGTATTTTTGTCCGGTGGCCCAAATGGTTGTGTTGACCCTTTTTAGTCCCTCGTCGTCGTGAAAAATGATGCCAACCTTGTGGTGATACCCGTTCCCTAATCGGGTTGCTTCCTCTAATTTGGCACGAATATCTGATTGCTGTTCAAATTCAATCGGATGTTTAAAAGACAAATCTTTCACGATTTCTTTTTCGACTGTAACTGGTTCCATTTTGCGGGGTTTTAAGAGTGTACAA
>DJFP01000280.1:0-781 GCA_002432565.1 Flavobacteriales bacterium UBA5869 | reverse complement strand
GGGTAGAAGAGGATGCGAGGTGTTTTTTTGAAACGGCTACACCGGGTATCCAAATAATCTCTTTTCCGGTTTTAAATACCGGATAGGAATCTCTCCATTGTTCCGGAATACCTGCATCCTTCAATAATTTGAATACACTGGTTCTTCCTTTTACGCCAGGACGCTGAATGGTGTCTGTAGCGTCTGCAAAGCTTTGGGTAAGCGGAATACTGATGCTTGCGGGATCCAGGTAGACTTCCCATTTTGAAAACGATTTAGGTAAGAATTCAACCTCTTCAATCTTGAATTCCCATGGATTGATTTCTGTAAAATTGAAGTTCCAGGAAAATCCATCTTTGGTTCTAAACAAGGAACTCTTATCGATTTTAGCACTGAGTTTGGCATTGCTTAATCCTTGGATACGATCAATCATCCAAATCGGCCATGAGAAATAATGACAGCATGCGATGCGTTCTTCCATTGTCAGTTCAGACCATTCACGGAAAGGAATCTGAGCATTTTTTTCCCAGGATTGAAGTTTCGGTTTTAAAGAATCCTGAAGAGCCTGCTGGGTTTCGCGAAATGCAGTTTGAATGAGTTGAATGGAATGTTTCAATTCCGGATTGGTTCCCAGTAGCTGTGGAATAATGATATTCCGGAATAGGTTTCGCTTGTAGTTATTTTCTTCGTTGCTTGCATCTTCCCGCCATTGGATGTTATTTTCAAGGGCATAGTTTCTTAAGTCCTCTTTGGAAAGTGCTAAGAACGGCCGGATGATTCCATTTCGTTCGGTGTGCATTCC
>DJFP01000226.1:12013-12155 GCA_002432565.1 Flavobacteriales bacterium UBA5869 | reverse complement strand
GATCCTGTTATCTTTATTCACCTTCACACTCTTATTGTATGGATGCAGTGAAAGAAAAACCAAAATCCGTCAAATGAAAACAACCGAGAAAACGAACTTTGCAAATGGATATTCTGAAGTTAACGGACTGAAGATGTACTAA
>DJFP01000226.1:11605-11876 GCA_002432565.1 Flavobacteriales bacterium UBA5869 | reverse complement strand
GGATTTGTCATTCGAACAGGATGCGGATGATGTAGCAGCTCTTCTAAAAAATCTACATATCGGTAAGGCTGATTTTTTCGGTTTTAGTAACGGCGGAACAACCGTTCTGCAAATTGCAATCCGTCACCCGGAAATCGTAGATAAGATCGTTTTGGGATCCGCACTTTCCAAACGAAACGGTGTACCGGACTGGTTTTGGGGATTTATGGAGCAGGCAACACTGGAAAATATGCCTGAACAATTAAAAACTGCATATAAAGAAACTTCCTCA
>DJFP01000226.1:2461-11583 GCA_002432565.1 Flavobacteriales bacterium UBA5869 | reverse complement strand
CCCGCACTTATTATTATTGGAGATAAGGATATCATTCTCCCTGAACATGCACTCGAAATGCACCGTCAGATTGCGAACTCACAATTGGCAATTATCCCAGGGGGACACGGAGAATATATCGGAGAAATCACCACCTTAGATTCCGATTTTGAAGAAAGTACGCTAGTTGTTCCATTAATCGAAAAATTCCTGGATAAAAAGGTCAATTAATCGATCGATTAACTAAATTCATCTTTTTAATTTCAGATCATGACGCAACAGAAAGGATTCAAAATCATTGGTATTTCAATAGAAACATCCAACAATAACGGAGAAGCTTCGGCTGCTATCGGTGCTCTTTGGAGTCAGTTCATTTCAGAGAACCTCCTGGCAAAAATTCCCAATCAGTTGGATTCCGACATTGTCTGCATATATACCGATTACGAAAGCGATTATACCGGGAGATATACCTGTCTGTTAGGCATGAAGGTTTCTTCTTTAGACCAAATTCCGGAAGGGCTGACGGGAAGGGAATTTCCCGGAGGGAACTTTCAATCCTTTTTGGCCAAAGGCAGCTTACCCGAATCAATTATCGAAACATGGCGGGATATCTGGAACCAGGACGAAACTTTAGACCGAAGTTATACTTATGATTACGAAATCTACGACGATCGTTCCAGACAAGGCGAAGAATCTGAAGTAGACATCTACATCGCAAAAAAATAATTATCCATGACAATATGCATCTCGGGAGCAAGCGGATTAGTCGGAAATGAAATCCTGATCCAATTGTTGAACAATCCAAAGACTGAAAAAGTACTTGTCCTGGCAAGAAATCCATTGAGCTTTGGCCATCCTAAAATGCAGGTCGTACTTGTTCCATTTGATCAATTGGACCAATTAGAAGTTGCGGAAAAGATAGATTTCGCGTTTTGTGCGTTGGGAACAACATTAAGGAAAGCCGGAAGTAAAGCACGGCAGCAGGAAATTGACAGAGATTATGTTACTGCATTCGGGAGGTTCTGCAAGAGAGCCGGTGTTCGGAAAATAGGAATCGTCTCTTCCATAGGAGCTAATGAAAAATCTTCCAATTTCTACTTGCGTACAAAAGGTGAAATGGAAGAAAGTATTTTACAATTGGAAATTCCAACAACTGTATTTATTAGACCTTCATTCCTCATCGGACCAAGAAAAGAAAGAAGTTTCGGAGATAGGCTAATCCAGGGTTTCGCTTTAATCATTAGCCCGCTTTTGTTTGGAAAAGCCCGTAAGTATAAAGCAATACAAGGATCAAAAGTGGCTCAAAAACTCATTGAATCCACTTTATCAGAATCACCGGGCGTTCACTACATTTAAATTCTGACTAAAAAAATGGTTAAGTAGTATTAACTTCGTAGTATGAGTCGGAAACCAACATATCCAAAGCTTAAAACTACAATCGGTCGTTTGATATTGGCTATTCTTTGGCTTTCCTTCATTCCAACACATCCAACTTATGCCCAGCCACTTGGAAAACTTATCGAATCTTCCCTAAACACCGATTCACCTTTTACCATCCGCGTTTATGGAACCGAAGACGGAGTTCCTCAGCATCAGATTGCAGCAATGATACCTGATAAAACGGGGAATTTATTAATCGGGACAGCCAATGGATTAGTTCAATTTAACGGGCAAACATTCACAGATATCAATCCCACGAACGAAAGCAGAAAGATCCTGTGCATCAAAATGTTCCTGGATAAAAAAACCAACATACTCTATGGAATCAATAACAGTTCACAGCTGTTTCAGATTTCTCCTGTTACTAAAATTCTGTTGAAAGGTGACNNCTAAAAAAAGTAAACTTATTTCCAATATAGACTTCAGGGAATGCATTTTAGGGGTCGGTTTTATTGGTAAAATTCCTTTCTTCTCAGATCCAACCGGGACCTATGTTTTACGCAACTCCAAGTGGATTAAACTATCCGAAGAAATTTACTCCCGATCAAAAAAAAACCCTTATACCGGCGAAAACTACCTGCTTGGACCGGATGGTATCGCTATCTGTTATAAGGATAAATTGATTCCTCAAAAATTTAAAGACGATTCAAAAGGTGCTCATTTCACGGACATTGCTTTTAGTCCGAAAAAAGAAGTATTCGTTTCCTCACACAAAGGACTTTTCTATAAGAATGCCATCCTTCCTTTTTTTGAATCACAAAACATCAATTTTCCCAGTAAAATAATCCTGTCTCTTTTTTACAATGCAGATGAAAACTTCCTTTTTGCAGGAAGCAGCGACAAAGGACTATTACAGATCAAAATGAAACAGTGCATGTCGATCTATAATGAATCCGTTTTAATAGAATCTTCTCTCAGCTCCATCATAAAAACCCCCGAGAAGAAATTAATTGTTTCGGGAACTCATGGAAGCATCTTCAAATTTGGACAGCATTCTATCTCTAAATACTATACCGAACAAACGGATTTTTCTTGTCTTGCAACTATAAACAATGAAGTTTGGGCAGGGACCTGGGGATCCGGAATATGGGTTTTTAAGAAAAATAAACGGGTTAAGACCATTACGAAAAATCTCAATAAAAACCCCATACACGCCATTTTCCAGGATAGGAAGAAACGCATCTGGATAGGAACAGAACACGGGATTTTATTGGGTGAAAGTTCAAGGGAACTTAAACCGGTATTTGAACCATACAAGATAGGATTGGTCATCTGCTTCTACCAATTAAAGAACGGAGACATTCTGGTTGGTGGTGAAGACGGTTTCTTTATTTTCTCCGAAGACCTGAAACTTAAAAGACAACTCGGCATTCGAAACGGATTGAACGGAAAAGAAGTTCGTGCTTTCCATGAGAAAAAGGACGGAACTTTCTATATCGGGACGTACGGCGGGGGATTATACTACTGGGACTATAAAACATTGCGGCCTTTAAGCCGCATGCGAAACTGTCTGCTAAACAACGACATTTTCACTTTAGCCCCGGATAAAAACGGGAATTTATATATCTCTTCCAACCACGGCCTCTACGTAATCAGTGAACGTAAAATTGATGATTTCCTGGCTCATAAAATTAATTTCCTGATACCCTTCAGGTTAGGACAAGACGATGGTATCCTGAATACAGAGTTTAACGGAGGGTTCCAAAACAACTACTACACCAGTGACAGTAAGCATTTCTATTTCCCTACAATTCAGGGGGTTTTGGTTAGTTTTTTCGAAATTCCGAAGTACCGCAAATTACGTCCTTTTTTAAAAGAGGTTGTTGTAAACGATAAAATCCAATCATTATCTGATCATGTTTTCCCTCGAAATACACATACTATTAATCTTCAGTATTACTGCCCGAATTTTACACACTTCTACAATCTGCACTATCAATACAAATTAGTTGGTCCGGATGTTAAGGATGAATGGAGCTCACCTACCAAAAAAGGAGAAATCAGCTTTAAAATGCTTCCTCCCGGTGAATACAAGGTATACATGCGCGGAATAGACGGTTTTAATGATCATAGCCCGGACGAAATTATTTATGCCTTCAAAATTGAAAAGCACATTTATGAAACACTTTGGTTCAGATTATTGGCTTTCGGATTGGTCTTCCTGCTCATTTTCCTATTGACCTACAAACGCATCCAGATTTCAAAAGACCAGGAACTCAAAGACAGTGAGCATAAAAACACGATGTTCGAGTTAAAACTGAAGGCCATTCAGGCAAAAATGAACCCGCATTTCATTTTCAATTGTTTGAACAATATCCAATACCTGATTGTAATGGGGAAACAGGAAGAAGCAGAGTACGCATTGAGTGATTTCTCCAGCCTGCTTCGAAAATTCCTGCAGCAGAGTGATAATTCCTTCATTACGCTCCGCGATGAAGTAGAATTGCTGAAATCGTACATTGCAGTAGAACGATTCCGCTTCGAAGAAACACTCGGAGTAGAAGTTACCATTCCCGAGAACCTGCTTCATTTAAAAATTCCGACCCTTCTCATACAACCAACTGTTGAAAATGCTCTTGTTCATGGATTGGCTCACAAAAAAGGGGATAAAAAACTGATTATTGAAGGATACCAGGAAGGTGATTCCATCATCCTAAAGATAGATGACAATGGAGTCGGAAGGCAGGAAGCCAAACGTATCAATTCCTACCGTACAAACCATATTTCTCACGGCTGGAATATGGTACTCGATAAAATTAACTTGTTAAAAGCAAAGTACCAATATTCCGTTATCTTTGAGATTATTGACAAACCGGATAACAACGGAACTACGGTCATTTTCAAGATTCCTATAATGAATGAAGAAATGCTTGAAATTTAATTCTTGAAACTGTGAAAGCACTCATTTTAGATGATATCCGAATCAGCAGAGAAGGTCTTGCTGCATTGCTCCATAAGATCGATCCGGCAATTGAAATCGTTGCCAGTGTTGCAACTGTCGAAGAGGCAAAGCAGATTTTCGATGAAAGAAGCATCGACGTTGCATTTTTAGACATTCAATTGCAATCCGGAACCAGTTTTGACCTGGTTGATGAAATCCCCTTTGAAACAAAAGTTGTGTTCATCACAGCTTACGATGAACACGCTATTGCAGCCATCCGGAAAGGAGCTTTCGATTACCTGTTGAAACCGATTAACTCGTCGGATCTAAGAAACTGCATCCAGCGAATACAGGATGTAGATGCCCAAACCGCAGAAACTCAACCCAACTCTCCGGATAAAGCGGAAGAAAACCTGGTTAGGTCCGACATGATCGGGATTACCGGATTGGATGCAATTATATTTCTAAAGATTGATGATATTGTCTACCTCAAAGCAGATGGTAAATATACCATGATCCAAACAACAAACGAGCATATCACCAGTTCAAAGAATTTAAAGGTTTTCGAAACGATGCTTCCTGAATCGAAATTCATGCGTGTGCACCATTCTTTTCTGCTTAATTTGAAATACATCAAGAAATTCCAAAAGGAATATAACATGCTTGTTTTGGACAATGGTTCACAAATCCCGGTTTCCAAATCGCGGAAAGACCTGCTGATGCAGCGATTAATGCATGTATAACAACCTTCTTCGTTATATCACGAAAACATGATATCATGATATGACGGGTCCTTAAGTCTTCATTTTTGCAGTGCTTAAACTACCGTGATATTAAAGTTTTCATCCAGGGAAATTGCTCCTTCAATTACCTGGTGTGAACCCGGAATTAACAAACCTTTCATCTTTCCGGTTTTTCCTTTGGAAATAAGATCTGTAAGCTGTTTTTCCGTGAGCTTTTTACCCAGTAATTCAAAAGGCACCATGAATCCGCAAACCTTAAAGTTACTACAGCCTATTCCGCGTTTACCGGTCATTAATTTGCTGGTCTTGCATTTCGGACAATCCAAATCAGCGATACTTTGCTTTTCTGCTTTCTTACGTTCCTTTTTTTCCTTAACTACCGCCGCCGGTTGATCTGTATGCAGTTGAATGCGAACAGGAGCCTGGGAGAAAATCACCTCATCCGTTAATTCGCGGACCATGATCATCAATTCACGCTTGAATTGTTCCAGGTCATATTCGCCTTTTTCGATCAAACGCAATTTACGCTCCCATTGCCCGGTTAATTCCGCACTTTTCAAAAGCTCGTTTTGAATCGTATCGATCAAACCAACTCCGGTGCTGGTAGCAATGAGATTCTTGCGTTTCTTTTCGATGTATTTACGCTTGAATAAGGTTTCAATGATGTTTGCCCGCGTTGCCGGCCGGCCAATTCCGTTTTCCTTCATCATATCACGCAGCTCCTCATCATCGACCATTTTCCCTGCTGTTTCCATTGCCCTCAGCAAAGTTGCTTCGGTGTATGGTTTGGGCGGACTTGTTTTTCCCTGGTGAATAAATGGTTGGTGCGGTCCGCTCTCGCCTTCTTCAAAATGAGGCATAGTTTGTTCGGGCTTCTCAACCGCTTTTTTTCCTTCGGAATCAGGTTCCCTGGTTTCCTCCCAAACAACGCGCCACCCCGGTTCAATGATCTGTTTTCCGGTAGCCTTGAATTCGATCTGACCTACTTTTCCAAGAACCGTCGTGTTCGAAACTTTACATTCCGGGTAAAACGCAGCTATAAACCGACGCACAATCATATCGTAAATCTGCTGTTCCGGGTGGCTCAAACCGCTTGGCTGAACTCCGGTAGGAATAATTGCGTGGTGATCCGTTACTTTCTTATCGTCGAAAACTGTTTTCAGCTTTGGAATTGGTTTTGCCAAAACAGGTTCTGTGAAGCGGGAATAATAGGTTAGCCCCTTCATAATACCATCAATCTTCGGATGAAGGTCCTCACTCAGGTAAGTCGTATCCACACGCGGATAGGTTACCAATTTCTTTTCGTATAAACTCTGAACAATTTTCAGTGTTTCTTCAGCTGAATTACCGATTTTTTTATTCGATTCTACTTGTAAGGAAGTCAAATCGAATAAGCGCGGATTTCCTTCCTTTCCTTCTTTCTGTTCGAAGGAAGTAATCTCAAAAGGATGTTGTTGCAAATAAGCCAATCCTTTATCGGCCTTATCCTGAGTTCTCAAACGATCAATAGAAGCCGAGAATTCTGTTTCGCGGTAAAGGGTTTTCAACTCCCAGTATTCCTCCGAACGAAAAGCATCAATTTCTTTTTGGCGCGTCACTATCATGGCTAAGGTCGGGGTTTGAACCCGACCAATTGACAAAGTCGCCTTCCCCTGACCGAATTTCTTGGTAAACAAGCGAGTTGCATTCATTCCCAACAACCAGTCGCCAATTGCCCTTGCGCTTCCGGCAGCATATAGATTTTGGTATTGTTCTCCTGTTTTCAAAGCCTGGAAACCTTCCCGGATCGCTTCTTCGGTCAAAGACGAAATCCACAAACGTTTTATGGGAACCTTGCATTTAGCTTTTGACAAAACCCAGCGCTGGATTAATTCTCCTTCCTGCCCGGCATCGCCGCAGTTAATGACTTCTTCACAAGAGGAAACAAGTCTTTCAATAATAGAGAATTGCTTTTTGACACCGGAATCTTCAATCAATTTAATTCCGAATTTCTCAGGAATAATGGGAAGATCTTCCAGCTTCCAGTATTTCCACTTTTCGTGATAATCGTGTGGTTCCTTGAGTGTGCATAAATGCCCGAAAGTCCAGGTTACCCAATAACCATTTCCTTCATAAAAGCCATCATGACGTTGTTTGGCACCAATGACTTCTGCGATATCTCGGGCTACGGAGGGCTTTTCGGCAATGCACAATTTCATAACTAGCAAAGTTAGTCAATGGGAATCGGGAGGGCAAGATGGTTTTGAACAAAATGGGAAAATGTTTCAACAATCAACAGCATAAATACAATACGGTGGGGATGCGATGTCTCTCGTCTCCACAGCTCCTAACTATAGTATTTAATTATCTTCTAATATACTTCTTCACTTCAAACCCAACAGCATGCTTCTCATCTGCTCCCTGCTGAAAAACAGTTTCCACATTCCATTTTGATTCATCGAAATACGGGAAGAAGGTATCCGCTCCATAGACATGGTCCACATGTGTAATGTACATTTCATCTAGAACATTCAGTTCCATAACCTCCTTGTAAATCTGTCCGCCGCCGATAATAAACACCGTTCTTTCCGTTTCATTTTCATAATGCTTTAAACAGGCTTCCAGGGACGGAAACACCAAAGCACCCGGAGCTTCATAATCCGCATTCCTGGTCAAAACAGCATTTTCCCTGTTCGGAAGCGGACGAAAACTTTCCGGGATGGAATCGTAATTTTTGCGGCCGGTAACTACAATATGACCGGTTGTAGTTTCTTTAAAAAACTTCATATCTGCGGGCAGATGCCACATCAAATCGTTGTTTTTCCCAATTCCGCGTTCGTTGTCCATAGCAACGATCAATGATACTTTCATTTGATGACTTTATATGCTGTTGGTGAAATGAAAACCGTTTTAGGCTGGGCTATAAATGCTTCGGGAATTGGAGCTTTTTCCACATCCGATTCGGTTTCAAAGTAACCGACCACCCAATGATATTCGCCATCGGCACCCAACACTTTATGAATTAACTGCCTGAACCCCGGTTGGATAATTTCTGCATTCTTATAGACTTCAAAAGGGTATTCCTGAGCATAGTACCCTTTCAGCAACTTGCTGTAAAGATTTGTGATAACCGGATCTGAAACCAGGTATTCGCTTGTTCCTTTGGAATGCTCTTTAAATAATGCTCTCGAATCTGAAAAAAAGAGGTCGTATTTTGCCTTAGACTCTCCACCCAGGAAATCCGTGCGGTACTTATTGTAATCAAAATCCGGCAAAATGTAAAAAGGCTTTACAACTGCTTCCTGTCTTGGAAAAACCCAGGTAAAAACATGCTCTACCTTTCCCAACACTGCCTTACCGGAGGCTTTATTCACTTCAGCCATCAGGATCATTCCACCATCCTTGGTCCGGTCGCGCTGATTAGAAACAAAGTTCCCCAACGACCACGCCGTCAATTTCTTTTCTCCTTTAATCTCTTTCACTTCAACCGGCTGCAACACGTGCGGATGGCCTCCAATCACCATGTCGGCCCCCTGGTCGTAACAGAATTTCTCCCAATTCTTCTGATAAGCATTCGGTAAAGACTGGTATTCCGTTCCCCAATGCAAAGTGCAAACAATCAGATCGACTTTCATTTCGCGGGCTTTTTTAAAATCCGCCTGCATGACCGCACTATCTATGTAATTAATAATCAGCGGCGCCGCAACCGATAAACCATTTGTTCCATAAGTGTAATTCAGAANNTCCACCAACAAGGGATAATTCCTGTTTCGTTCTTCCTTATTCCGAAATGTTCCCGTATGTTTTACTCCCAATCGATCCAGCACATCCAATGTTTTCACCACACCTTTCGAACCTCCGTCGCAACTGTGATTGTTTGCAGTGATAATGACATTGAAACCTGCATCCACTAATCCTTCGGACAATTCAGGTGGTGCGGAAAACTGCGGATAACCTTTGTATGGTTTTCCGGCATGCGTTACTTCCAGGTTTGCAATCGAAATATCCGCATTTTGAATGAGCGGTTTCACAAATTGGAAGCAGTCACGGTAATCGTAAGTATCTTTCTTCGCATGATAGGCTCCTGCAATTTGTCCGCC
>DJFP01000226.1:0-2413 GCA_002432565.1 Flavobacteriales bacterium UBA5869 | reverse complement strand
CAGTGTTTTATCCGTCTTTACCAAAGTCCGCAGTGCTTTTTCCAATGGTGCCTTCGCCCTTTCGGGAAGTTTTAAGCGTTCTCCGGAAGCAATCATCTTATTTCGTGCTTTTCGCTGCAAACCTGCCCGTTCGTAATCCTGCCAGTCACCATTTTCGAGGTACACTTCGGTTCCTTTCGGATTGATTGAAACAGAAAGCAGTTCGGGCTGCGGAATGACAATTGTCAAAGTATCCCCTTTCGGAAGAAATTGAAAATCCTTTCTTTTCAAATCTACCCCATAAAGCAGTTCTCCTCTCACTATCAATGTCAGCCGTCTTTTCACACCGTTTGGATGCAGGCCATGCTTGAACTGGTCCGGATCGGTTAATTTGTCCAAAGTTCCCCAAAGCACCTCACTTTCCGATTTGTAATACTCCACGGAATCCACCACAGCCTCATCCTGGAACTTCAGGGTATTCAATTCGAGGATCGAACGTATCTGCTCGACCTTNNACAATCAGCAATCTAATGATCAATGTTCGTATTTCTCTTATCTTTTGGAGTTTCATGTACGATTACTTGTTCAAATCCCAGGTTCTTATAAAAGTCAACGATGAAAATCTTTGCATTTTGCTCCGCTTCATCTAAAATATTTAGTTTTTGAAGGTCTTTACGAATAGATTCTTCCCCCTTCTGCAGGACTTTTGATTTGTCCACTTGTGAAAAATCAGATCGAAAACCGTTGACATCCGTCATTTCGGTACGAACCAAATCCGGGTCCATTTCGAAAGACACAATTTCCGGAGGCGGAAGCTGAATGGTAATTTTCTTTCCATCCACCTGAATATCGGATTCTTTGATCGCATTCAGGTTCACGCCAGCCTTCACGGTAGCTTTACAGCTCAGAAGAATTTTCCGATCGCCATAGGTATACCATTCTCCTTCGTCGTTCCAGTGAATGATCTTCCCCAACGTATACTCCGTGGTGGAAAGTGTACCAATCGACCGGATCTCGTAAATTTCCGTTTCATGCACCTCCTTCTCCTCCCCACAGGAAGTGAGCAGTAAAGTGATTAAACTCAAAAACAACCAATTTTTCATAGTCTTATTCAAAAGCTGCCAAACACATTGCCTGCATTCCTACAACCAATGCCCTGCCATCGATATCAAATTTCGGATGATGTACACCATAAATGATGCCTAATTCTTCGTTGCGGACTCCCAAACGGAAAAAACAGACCGGAATTTCCTGTGCATAAAACGAAAAGTCTTCGGAAGTCAACCGAATAGGTAATTCCTCCACATGTCCCTTACCGAAGAAATATTCGCTCTTTTTAGTCATTTTCTCTGTCAAAACAGGATCATTTTCCAAATACGGATATCCCACTGAAATTTCCAGATCAGCGGTTGCCCCGAATTGTCCACAGGTAGCATGCACCTGTCTGGCAATCAGATCCAATGCTTCTTTCCGCCATTCTTCGTTCATCGTCCGGAAAGTTCCTTTCAGGACTGCCTTCTCCGGAATCACATTCGTTGCCCCAAGTGCTTCAAAATGCCCGAAGGATAGAACGCAAGGGATTTTCGGATCACATTTCCGGCTGACGATTTGCTGCAGACCTGTTAACAAATGCGCACCGATCATAATAGGATCAATCGTCTGATGCGGAGTCGCTCCGTGTCCGCCTTTTCCATTAATCGTAATATAAATCTCATCACAGGATGCCATGTACAAGCCGGGACGGAAACCCACATTACCCACTTTCATTTCAGGGAAAACGTGCAGCGCGAATAGTTCATGGACAGGTGGATTTTTCAACGCTCCATCCGCAATCATTAAAGAAGCTCCCCCCGGATTTTTTTCTTCTCCCGGTTGAAAAAACAACTTCACCGGATGCTTCAGTAAATCTCTATTCTCCCAGATAATTTCAGCCGCTCCAAGCAGAATCGCAGTATGCACATCGTGTCCGCAGGCGTGCATCACACCGTCGACGGTTGATTTATAGGCACAATTATTTTGTTCTGTAATCGGCAGAGCATCCAATTCGGAACGCAAACCGATGCACGAATCCGTTTCCTGGTGCTTATCCGAACGAATAATTCCCAGGACACCTGTACCGGCAACTTCCTTTTGATAAGGAATACCGATCTTATCCAACTGCTCAACAACAAACCCCATCGTGTTGTACTCCGAATAGGATAACTCAGGGAAACGGTGCATGTGCTCCCTGTAACCTTTGACTTTATCAAATAATTCTTCGGAGTGTGTGCGGATAATATGGTGAATTGCTGAATTCATTTATTTCAAGTATGACTGACAATCAAAAGTACAAAAATTCGATTTGGTTAAAGACAAGAGGATTGAGTTCAATTGGTTCAAGAGTTAAAAAAGTTCAAAAGCGTTCAATTGAAAATCATTATTGTCCGGTTAAATT
>DJFP01000184.1 GCA_002432565.1 Flavobacteriales bacterium UBA5869 | reverse complement strand
GTTCTTTCCGCTAAAAGTTTATGCAGACCTGACCCCCATTCCGTTCTTCAAAGCTGTGCTCAACTCCGGTCCGAAGAATGCCAATAACGACGTATTCCTATTGAACTTAAGTGAGCAGTTATCCTTAGCGGGGGTGTATATCGTGGTATGTTTTACAATAACGTATTTCATCCTGAAACGAAGAGACTTGTAGATAAAGCTAACTGGTTAAAGTTCATTCTGTTAACAAACTAACAAGTTTGGAAATTAGAAGTCTGTGTCCTAAATTGCGGCACATTAAACTTCTACTATGAATAAACTATTACTATGTGGAGCCCTTTTTGCGGGCTTATCAGCTCATGCTCAAACAACCCTTTTCCAGGACAATTTTGAATCAGGTGCAGGAAACTGGACTTTGAACGGTGGTGCCGGAAACAATCAATGGGTTTTGAATTCGGAATACGTGGATAACTCCGGTTTAGGCCTTGTGGCGGATACACCTGATCAGCCGGTTGGAACCGCGAACGGTCCGAATTCTTCTTACCTGCATATTTACAACACGCAGGCTTGCGGTTTTGGTATTTGCAATGCATCATTCGACACCGGATCTTCTTCCAATCAGAGTGCTGCTCAGACAAACCCCATTTCTACTACGGGTTACACGAATGTTACTTTGGAATTTATCTACCTGTGTGCGGGAGCTTCGGGAACTTCCTATGGAGTTGTGGAGTATTCCACTGACGGCGGTACGATGTGGACAGCTGCAACAGGTCAATATTCGGGTGTTTCTACCTGGACAAACGCTTCCATTACCTTACCTGCGTTCGATAATACTGCATCCCTGAAATTCCGTTTCAGATGGCAGAACGGAAACACCGGAAATGATCCTGCTTTCGCTATTGATGAATTGAAAATTACGGGAACTGCCGGAGCAGGAGCAACAATAGGTACCGGAGCAATTACAACCACCACTTATTGTTCCAACAACACCGTAAATATTTCAGTTCCTTTTACGGTGACAGGAACTGTGAATGCCGGAAACGTTTATACAGCGCAATTATCGGATAACAGCGGATCATTTGCTTCGCCGACAGCTATCGGGACACTGTCTTCAACTTCGACCGGAACTTTGAGTATTTCAGCAACAATTCCAAGCGGGTTGCCAGCTGGAAGCGGCTATCGAATTCGCGTGGATGCATCGAATCCGGCTACTGTGGGAACAGACAACGGAATGAACCTGACGATTGCTCCGCCTCCGACCATTACGGTTACACCGTCCCCGGCTAACGGAATTATCTGTTCGGGCAATTCTGCGACTATAACGGCTAACGGCGCTAATGTTTATACATGGAGCCCGGCTGCCTCACTAAGCAGTGCTACCGGCCCGAATGTGACAGCAACACCGGCATCAACTCAAGTGTATACGGTAACCGGAACAGATGCAAACGGATGTTCAAACAGTACAGTAACTACAATCACCGTTGAAAGCTGTGCTGGCCTGGAAGAAGCATCATTCGGAGACTTCGAGTTATATCCGAATCCAGTCAACGAAAGCCTGAATGTGGATTTTGGCGAATTGAAAGCACTTCAATCGGTATCTGTTTTAGATATTTCGGGAAGAAAAGTGCTTGCAACCAAAGCAGTTTCCAACACAATAGATGTAAGCTCTTTGCAAAGCGGGAAATACTTCCTGGTAATTGAACATCAGGAAGGAACTTCCGTGAAGGAGTTTGTGAAGCAGTAAGAACTAATAATAAGATATTGAAGCCGGATGGATTATTCCAGCCGGCTTTTGTTTTACATCTTCCTCCCCCTTAGTCCCCCTCCAAAGGGGGAAACCATAGATCACTCTTTATGTTTTGATCCTTTCTTCGAAAATTAAAATAAAGGAGACTAATTACCCTTTAAAAGTGGATTTGAAAAAACTCCCCCTTCGGAGGGGGACGCAAGGGGGAGGAAAACCACAATCAATAACCATGACACATCGGAACATACAATTATGTAATTTTGTAGCATGAATCTTTCTCCAAAAACCATTTGTGCGTTATCGACAGCTCCGGGCATGGGTGCAATTGCTTTGATCCGTTTATCGGGTCCGGATGCTATTTCGATCCTGTCAAAAATTGCCGGCAGATCTTTCGATAAGGCTGCTTCCCACAGTGCACATTTCGTTCGGTTGAAGAACACAGATGGTTCCGTATTGGATGAGGTTGTAGTGACCATTTTTCACGAAGGCCATAGCTTTACCGGGGAGAATACGGTTGAAATTGCCTGTCACGGCTCTGTTTTCATTCAACAGGAAATCATTCGTCTGCTTTTGGCAAATGGCTGTGAACTGGCAAAGCCGGGAGAATTTACCATGCGGGCTTTCCTGAACGGAAGAATGGACCTGAGTCAGGCAGAGGCTGTTTCCGATCTGATTGCATCGGAATCTGCCCGTTCACACGAAGTAGCGATGAACCAGATGCGGGGGTCGTTTTCCAATGAATTGCGCGATTTGCGCGAAAAACTGATCCATTTTGCTTCCCTGGTGGAATTGGAATTGGATTTTGCAGAAGAAGATGTGGAGTTTGCAGACCGAACAGAGCTATTGGCTTTGGTAACAGAAGTTTTGGCTTATGTCAACAGGTTAATCAAATCCTTCGAACTGGGGAATGTGCTGAAGAACGGAGTTCCGGTAGCCATTGTGGGTGCGCCGAATACCGGAAAAAGTACCCTGCTGAACCAGCTTTTGGGAGAAGATCGCGCCATCGTGAGCAGCATTGCCGGAACCACACGCGATGTGATTGAAGAAACACTAAACATCGATGGGATTCTGTTCCGTTTAATTGATACAGCCGGTATTCGTGAAGATGCTGCCGAAGAAATCGAAGCTTTGGGAATTCAACGTTCGCTGGATAAGATCAAACAGGCCAAAATTGTATTGATGCTGAGCGATTTCAGCGGAAATAATGCTTCAGCGGAAGGACATTTATCCATGAGTTCCGAAGAAACCGGGCGCTGGGCAGATGAGCAGGCAAAATCCCATCCGGGAACGCACTTTTTGGTGATCGGAAACAAATACGATCTGCGCTCGGATCAGGAGAATACTCCGTGGGACTTCCAAACACCTTTCCTGCCTATCAGTGCCAAAAACGGAAGCGGAATAGACGAACTGAAGTCCTGGTTGTCCCGGCAAATCTTAGGATCTTTCAATACCCAATCAGATACCATCGTGACCAATGCCCGTCATTTGGATGCCCTGGAAAAAACACGAGACTCACTCGAAAAAGCAAAGTGGGGACTGGAAACAAACATTACAGGCGATTTTGTAGCCATGGATATCCGCCAGGCGATGTTCTGGCTGGGAAGCATCACCGGTCAGATCTCGGAAGATGATTTGCTGGCGAATATCTTCAGTAAGTTTTGTATTGGAAAGTAAATTAGGGACTTTTAAACAGGATGGTCAGGTTTATTAAGGAATAGCCTGATTAGGATCAGTGATTATCTATCAATGCGTAAGTAGGATGTCCGGAATTCGTCAGCTGCTTGTTCATTGTTCGTTTCTTCAAAATCCGCAAGTTTCCTTAATAATTCCTTCCCGCGCTCCATCCCGAAACCCGGGTATACAAAGTATCTGCCCTTATGATAACTTGTTCGGACATAATCGTGTTTTCTAAGTACCGAAAGCTGGTAATAGACTTGACGGATGCTTAATCCGGTTTCCATCACAATTTGGTTCACCCGGCACTTTTGAAACTCAGCGAGGACCTGGATAATGTATATTCGGTCAACATTGGAAATGATTCTGGCGTGACGGCAGATTTCAAGCGTTTTTTCATCGTAAACATCTTTGTTTGCAGTATTCATGGTTAGCGGATTTTTGAACATTTCTATTTAAGTTAATTAAAAAGATCATTCAAAAGCAACTAAATTCCTTAAATCTGATTTGTCTTGCTGCAATTACACAACGTGTAAAAAGCAAAATTCTTTCTTGTTTTGATACACAATCCATCACGGACGATCGTATATCGTTTGTTCAGATGTACTTTAGAATTCGGCTGAAGAACTAATTCGTCGGATTCAACAGACCAGGTGCCTTCCGCAATAATCGGCCTGGATTTTTTCGTCAGGTCCGTATAAACAAACGTATGATTTTCGTGCAGCTGTAAACTGGGAGCGTTGTTCCCATCACCACCGTAATTTCCCGCAGGTACCTGGACCATGTTTTGTGCACTGGAGCTAAAACTCAGGATCATTCCGGTGAAAAGTATTAATAGAGTTTTCATAATTGATTCATTCATAATGCAATATAAGAATACTAATCGAAACGGTGCATTTGTTTAAGAAATTTGAAATAGAAAATAAACCGATTGTTAAATTTATTGTGCGCTCATAGATTTTTAATTATCTTACTCCCCATAAACGCATCAACTATGCATAAATTAGTACTACTTTCCTGCAGCCTTTGGGCTGTAACTTCCGCTTATTCACAAGGATTTCAAGTGAATTTCCAGGGACAAAAACAACAAGGAATGGGCCTTGCGGGAACTGCATTGTCGGAAGATGCATCTGCGTTATTTTACAATCCGGGAGGTGTAGCATTTGTCAAAAAGAGTGAAGTGAATGCGGGTTTTTCCCCCATTTTCGCAAATACCCTGTTTGTTGACTCTGCATCCGGAGAAGGATACCGCACAAAATCCCCGATGGGAACTCCTTTTTCTGCTTACGCACTTTTCGGATTCAAGAAATTGGAATCGCTGAAAGTCGGATTGGCGGTATATACTCCATTCGGAAGTACAATCCAGTACGAAGATGCATGGATCGGGAGATTTGCCCTAACAAAGCTTTCCCTGAAATCGATTTATTTTCAGCCAACTGTTTCTTACAAGATCAATGAGCATTTTGGAATAGGAGCAGGTTTTGTAATTTCTACCGGGGAGGTGGACCTGCAAAAAGACATTCCCGTTCAAGCTGCAGACGGCACATTCGGGCATGCCGAGCTAACCGGTAAAGCTCTTGGTTTTGGATATAACGTAGGAGTGAATGCAAAGATTGATAATCATTTTTCCCTTGGTTTGACTTACCGGTCGAAGGTTTCTATGAAAGTAAAAGAAGGTGACGCAACATTCACAGTTCCCGAATCCCTGAGTGCCAATTTTCCAAGCGGAGCTTTTACTTCATCACTTCCGCTGCCAAGTGTTTTGACTCTAGGTGCTTCCTATGATTCTGAAAAGAGATGGCAGGCCGTACTGGATATCAACTATGTTGGCTGGAAAGCTTATGATACACTGGCTTTTGATTATGAATCCAATACCACCAGTTTGACGGACACAAAATCCGCAAGGAAATACAAAAGCATTCTCGCTTTCAGGGGCGGGGTTAATTTCAAAGCAACGGAAATGATTGCCGTTCGATTGGGAGGCGGTTATGGGTTTTCTCCGGTACAATCGGGCTATGTGACCCCGGAATCTCCGGATGGAAACCGCATTTACGGGACCGCCGGTTTAGGTTTTAAGTTCAATGAGCATTTCAATCTCGATCTTTCATTTTACTATACACATATCAAGCGCACGGACCGAAACCTGGAATCGAACTTAAGCGGAACATTCACTACAATCGCCATTTCCCCTGGAATTGGATTAAGTTATAAATGGTAAGAACATGAAACA
>DJFP01000046.1 GCA_002432565.1 Flavobacteriales bacterium UBA5869 | reverse complement strand
GTCTAAATTGTTGCTGAATATTCATTTATTTGAGCAGCTTTTGCTGAAGACTTTGCCATCCCTCACCGTTATGGACGTTCTTAAATCCACTGGACAGCAGTATCCTTTTTGCTGATTCGCTTCTCGCACCCGACGCACAGCATACTATAATGGGTCTGTCTCTTTTTATTTTCGACAAATTCTGAGTAAGTAGTGACAGTGGAATATTGACAGCACCTCTTATATGTCCGGTACTGAATTCTGTAGAGGTTCTTACGTCAATAATCTGCGCATCCTTTCTGACCAATTCTGAAAAATTTATTTCGGGATAAAAGCCAAAAAGTTGTTTAAGAAAACGTATCATGTTATTCTTATTCTTAATGATTTGTGTTCATATCAAGACAATGGATTTATTCAGTTTACTTTATTTCTTTTCTTTTCTCTTGTGGTTAAACCGAATAATGCATAAAGCGGACAAAACCCAATTAAACCCGTAACAGTGAAAATAACTGCCACAATGAGAGTGATAATTGCGAGTGTTCCGGTAAAATAGCCTGAAACGTAAAGCATGGCAATTGCTATGGAAATTACTATTCGTGCAATTCGGTCAATTAAGTGCATATTTGCTTTCATAATCCTTTTTCTGCAAAGTTGGAACACTGAAAGCTCTTTTACAGTAACTTAGGTTACAGAAGGATTAAATAAGTTGATTTGACTGTAGTGAATAAACAACTTTTATTCTTGTACGAGCTGTTTTTGTATGTTCATTTCAAAGTTGATCTGATGTGATTTTAATTTTAAAGGATTCCATTCGAAAAGCAATCTCACTTGAATGTGCCAGTATCAGCAAACGTTTCCCGATGATGAAATTCATTTGTGCCTGTCTTACCAGGATTTCCAGGAGCGCTTCACAATCTTCTTTTTTCAGGTTTTCCAGGTTTCTCAACACGATAACTAATCCGACCCCACTGATGCCAATGTCTTGTATGCAGTCATTCAAAGCATCCAGGTTATTCCGGAAATAAGGAGGGAAATGAAAATACTCATTGAATTGTCCCAGCAGACTATTTATTCCGTGACAGTTGAATTCCGTTATGGTATATCCGGATTTATCCAACTCCATCACATCATTTCCCAATTCACCTGCGTTCTCATAAAACCGGACAAAGCCATCGCTTACGATCTGGTAATCGATCTGTTTGTAGCGTTCAGGCGATTCTTTGAATGTGCTCATACAGGATTGAAGATTGACTAAAATCTACAAAAAAGACCTCAAAAATCCTGAGCTGAATGAACTTGTCTGCTGTGTGCAAAAATCACCCGATTAGTCCTGGGGTCACGACATTCCCATGTTTCCGTTCCTTTTCCATTAGGTGCGCCGTCAATAATCAATACATTCTTTAATTTCTTTTTTGAATCGGAAGGGAGAATAAGCATATGACCGTCTGCTGCGCATTCAATCAACTGACCCCAAAGAACAGCTTGTTGTTCTGATTTGAAAGCGGAAAACGGATTTTCCAGGCTGATCGAATCTTCTTTTTGAGCATACTCGTCAAAAAGACCGGCCAATAGTTCATTCTGAATACCAAGAAAATCCGGTTTGCTGACATAAACAGAATAATTCGGGCTGTAAAAATGCACAAAACTTTGTTCATGCCATTCCAGCTTGACGATTGTTTCTTTTGGTGACTGACTGAATAGTGAAAATGATGCAAACATCATGAAGACTAAAAAAAGGGTAGCGTACTTTTTCATAATTTTCAGGAATTAAATTGTCTTAAATGATGATCGGTGTGTTTGTAGGCCAATAATCCAACTTCCTCCCTACTCATTTTCCCGAAGAAATCGTGGATGAATGTAGGATTGGAATAGCTTTCATACTCTTTTATGAGCTGGATCCACTCTTCTTTCTTTTGAGTGATATCTCCACTGGTTTCTTTTATTTTGAATTGTTCGGATGTCGGCACACCTTTGTCAATCGGTTTATCATCACGGATCATGCGTCTCAACCCCATTTTGCCGAAGATCTTTCCAATAAAGGCTTGCTTGTATACCGGATTGCCTTTGCCCTGCATCCATTCTTCCCAGGTAGTACAATGCACCAGCATTTGATAAAGGTTCATTTTACCCCATTGTGCCTTAGCACTTTCATCCAAATTGTGAATACGGTTGATCAACTCATTACGAGTTGACTCATCAAATATAGTTTTCATAAGCAATTATGAATTTAACGATTAAATGGAAGGAAAACAAACAAACACCTGAATATTAACACCGATTTAAATAATTTTCAACAATTTATGGCTTGATTTTTGTTAATATTCAAACCAATTGTTATATAACTTTATTTATCAACACTCAAATTAATCACCATGAAAAAACATTTTACACTTCTATCCCTTCTCTTTGCTTTTTCACAGGCAAATGCACAATGCAATTACCGAATGAATATGGATTACAACAGTACTTCGGCGCTTATCAATGTAAACGGATTTTTCTTTCGGGATATGGCCAATGGTTTAGGTACCTACACTCCTATTAAACAATCGGGTTTAACTACTATTTTTCAGTCATCTTTTTCTATTTCGGGAAAGGATATCAATGATCAGGATCACATGTCAATTATTACTTACGATGGTTCTGATTTTACGTGCGGCCCCATAGCGGCAAACTATTCCGATCAAAACTACACAACCAATCTGAGCAACCGGATTTGGTCTGTTTATAGGGTTGAGATTGATCAACATATTCAAAATTGGAATACACCTTCTTATATTGTCCCTCCATCTATTCAGCAATGGCCCGGAAACGGAGATGTTTCAAACGGAATGTCTTCAAAATTGGCTCCATATACAGACGCTAACGGAAACGGAACGTACGACCCGGAAAACGGCGATTTTCCGGATATCCCTGGAGATCAGGCAATGTACCTGGTTATGAATGATCAGAACAACAATGAGTTTCCCTCAACTTCACCCATGAATGTTGAACTTCATTACATGTTCTATCAATTTGCCACGGCCGATCCTCTAAACAGAGTCACTTTTGCGAATGTAAAAGTTTACAACAAAAGCCAGGAAACATACAACGATGTGAAGTTCAATGTGTTTAATGACTTTGACCTTGGGAACTACAATGATGACTATTGCGGAGTGGATGTACCAAGAAACCTGGTGTATGTTTATAACGGCGATGCCAATGATGAAGCAAATGCAGGACGTCCGGGATTTGGAGCCAATCCACCTGCAATGGGAATGATTTCTTTGAACCATCCGCTGACCTCTTCTGTTTTCCCGGGAACTACAATTATGCCCAATCCGAATGCTGAGTTTCTGAATGTAATTAACGGAAAGAATCCAAACGGAACTGCTGTAACGAATAATGGAACCCCGACTGTTTTTCAGTATTCTGACACATCGAATACCGGTTACAACGAAGCTTCTTTAGGGAATCCTCCGGGTGACAGAAGAACTTTTTCGAGTGTTTCCTTAGGGACCTTAAGCCCAAATTCCGTGAAATGTATGGATTTTGCATGGGTATTTGCCCGTAAGACAACCGGAACATCTTTATTTAAAAGTGTCGACAGCTTAATGAAAGTAACGGATTTCGTGCAGAATTTCTACAATAACACAAACTATTGCACAGACGGAACGCTTCAGACAGAGACTCTCCAGGCCGGTAAGTTTGAGATTTATCCGAATCCTTCAAACGGTGTGATCACATGTGCTTCGAATCAAAAACTGGAATCAATTGAAGTGTGGGACATGAGCGGGAAATTGATCAGAGAAATTCAAACGAATGAAAAACAAACTAAGATCGATTTAAGTCAACTGAATACCGGAGTTTATTTGATCAAACTTTCAACGGCGGATGAAACCAAAATAATGCCTTATTACAAGCAATAACATTTTTTAACCCGACTTTAGCTTTTAGCTGAAGTCGGGGACTGTTTTTTTTGTTTCTTTGGGCAAAACAAACTGCATGCTTAAATCATCTTTAATCCTTTTTCTCGTTGCAATAATTCATTTTCAAGGAACTACACAACAGGCTGTTCCGGGAATTGATTTCACACAGTTCAGTCTGAAGTCAAAACATGACACGATAGATTTTGTCGTAGCAGGCACCGACCTGACAATAAAAAAGCCGGTATTTCTATTTGTGCAGGGCTCCCTTCCGATTCCTTTGTTCGTGAATTTCGGCGAACAGGGTGTTTACCCTATGGCATTAGGGAATTTCGACCTGAAAACAATGCACAGTCATTATCACATTGTTACCATCTCCATGCCTAAAATTCCGGTTTTGGTTTCCAGCAACCAGGTAAACGAGAGATACATGTATATGGCCGATACAACGAATCCTAACAGCGTTCCTGATGCCTATTTAAAAGCGGATTACCTGGAGAATTATGTAAACCGTGCCAATAAGGTTCTCGCCTTTTTAAAGAAGCAGAAATGGGTTGACAACAGCAGGTTGGTTGCTGCAGGTCATTCACAAGGCTCAAGGATCGTAGCAGAATTGGCTGCAACAAATCCTCAAATCACTCATGCCGGATTGTTTGGTTTTAGCCCGCTTGGTCGAGTTCATGAGCAGGTTTGGTTAAACTACAAGGAGTTCATTATGGGACACTTAACCTGGGAAGAATATGAAGCAAAGCAAAATCAGCAGACGGAATTCCAGAAACAGATTACGGCAGACAAAGGGGAGGATATTGGTTTTATTCCCTGGAAGTCCTTTACCGGAATCGGTTTTGAACGCCTGGCTAGAGTTAAAACACCTATTTATATTGCTTTGGCAACCGAAGACAAATGCGCTTTTTTGAGCGAGTTGATCCCTATTTATTTTATCCAGTTTGGAAAGACAAATTATGAACTAAAACGCTACAATGGTCTGGAACACAATTATTTTCCTGTATTGACAGACGGAAAGGTCGATTACGAAAACGGAAAGTGGGCTGAAGTGATGAATGCGTTTGTAGAATGGAGTTTGAAGTAATGATCAATATGAATTGTCAAAGTTCTCCTTCTATCGTGAAATCTCCCAAATTCCCTGGAATTGAAGGGTATTTCCTCGCATCAACTTCAATGAATTCGGTATCATAAAAAACTTTACTGAATTTTTTGGAGGGTATTTTATTGATGTCAACTCCTTTTTGCAATTCATCCGAATTTTCAAATGCTTTCCCCATTATTGAAGAATTAGACATGAAAGCAGTCTGGGGATTAGATGTTGCCTGAAAGAAGTTGGTTACAAGCACATTCACGGTGTCACCGCTTTCCAGAGATCTGACAATCACTAAATTGTAAAAGTCAATTTTATGTTTTTCGGTCAGATTTCCCGAAGAGCCCAAAATCTCAACCTTTTCTCCATCTTTCAGTATGCTGGTATCGATTTTAAATTGTGTTATATCCACCATAAATGGAGTAAGGTCCTTCTGAGTTTCTGAATTTGAGCAGCTGAAAATGCCAAAAACGAGAAATAGATTGAAGAATAGATTTTTTTTCACGTATCAGTAAGTTTGATTGGTCGGACTAAAATAGGAAGATTATTCCTTCAATGCTCAACTGTATGTCCTTTCAAAACCGATTCATACAATTCCTCATACAAAGGAAGGATTTCGGAAAGTTTGAACTTCTTCGCCTGCTCTAGTGCTTGTTTGCGGAAAGTTTGATGCGTTTCTTTATTCTCCAGGATACGGATCGCATTTTCAGCCATGGATTCTACATCACCGACATTGGAAGTAAACCCGGAATAGCCATCAATATTCACTTCCGGAATTCCTCCGGTATTGGAAGAAACAACCGGAACTCCCTCCGCCATGGCTTCCAAAGCAGCCAAACCAAAACTCTCCGTTTCGGAAGGAAGTAAGAATAAATCACTCAACTCCAGGATCGGTCCTGTTTCTCGTACCTTTCCAATGAAAATGATTTTATTGCAGATTCCCAAATCGCGGGCTAAACGTTCTACAATTGCACGATCCGGACCATCACCTGCCAGCAATAATTTCGCAGGGAGTTTCTCCTGTACTTTTTCGAAAATGCGGACAACATCTGAAATGCGTTTTACCGGTCGGAAATTCGAAATGTGGCACAAGATCAACTCATCGTCCTTGGCATAATGGCGGCGTTTATCCATGTTGATCACCGGTAACTCTGCTTTAGGCTGAATAAAGTTCGGGATGACATGAATCTCGCGCTTGGTTTCGAAATGCGTGTAGGTGTCCTTTTTCAGACTTTCCGAAACTGCCGTAACTGCATCGGAGGCATTGATACAAAATGAGATCACCGGTTCAAAAGAAGGATCTTTTCCTACCAATGTAATGTCTGTTCCATGAAGTGTCGTAATAAACGGAATATTGATTCCCTGTGCCTTCAGGATCTGTTGCGCCATAAATGCGGCTGAAGCATGCGGAATTGCGTAATGTACATGGAGCAGATCTAATCCTTCGTATTTCACGACGTCTACTACCTTACTCGCCAATTCGGTTTCGTATGGCTGATATTCAAAAAGCGGGTAATCTGAAAGCTGTACTTCGTGGTAAAAAATATTTTCACGGAAACTCCCCAGACGAACAGGCTGGGAATAAGTGATAAAGTGGACAAGGTGTCCTTTTTGTGCAAGGGCTTTACCAAGTTCTGTGGCTACCACACCGCTCCCTCCGAATGTTGGGTATAATACAATTCCGATTTTCATGTTTATTTGTCTGTCTTTTTCAGGCGTGCTTCAAAAAGTGCTTCGTAGATTACTCGCTGAATCTCTGTGCGCACGCTCATTTTTGTAATTTTCCAATTGTCTGCATCCGGATAAACCCGGTTCGATAAAAACACGAAGTTTACCTTGTTTTCCGGATCTGCCCATGTGATGGTTCCCGTAAACCCGGAATGCCCGAATGTTGATGGTGAAACCAGGTCACATGTCGGACCGTTCTTAATGCTCACAGTCGGTTTATCGAACCCGATTCCCCTTCTGTTCCCGGGACAAAATTGGCACGCTGTGAACTGATCTACAATTTCTTTTTTAATGATCGATTGGTCTCCTATTTGTCCCTTATTCAGTAAAAACTGCATCAAAGCTGCCAAATCCGTTGCATTGGAGAATAACCCTGCATGGCCGGCAACTCCTCCCATCATGGCTGCTCCCGGATCATGCACATAACCATGGATCAACTGCTTACGGAATTCTTTGTCATACTCAGTTGGGGCAATGCGCTTCTTATTGAATTTTTTCAACGGCAAATAGGTCATAGTTTGTAATCCCAAAGGTCTGTAAATCTCTTTTTCAACAAACTCATCCTGCCCCATTCCACCAGTAACCTCAATGTATTTATTGAAAAAGTAATAGCTCAAATCCGAATATTCATACGATTTTTTGCCTGTCAGCGGTGTTTCAACGATGATTTTCAGCATCGTCTTCCAATAATCCTGCTTAATGAAAATATGGTCTGCCACCTCTGTGCTGTAAAATCCTCTGTTGGAAGTGCTGTAGATATCCGGATTCAACAAACCGTTTTCCATGGTTCGCTTGTAAAAAGCAATCCACGGAGTGAGACCGGCCTGGTGGGTCAGCAGATCAACTGCCTTCAAATTCGCATACGGTGTTCCCTTTACATATTCAGGCACCAGTTCGTTCAGGTCGGAGCGTTCGTCAAACTTGCCCAGAGTCTTCAAGCGCATCAAAGCTGTTGTTGAAGAAGCGATCTTTGTAATAGATGCAATGTCGTAAATGTGCTCATTCGTAACACTGTCACCGTTTTCATAAATAGTTGTCCCATATGATTTCTGTAGGATAATTTTTCCGTCAATTGCAACAACTATCTGACAGCCGGGAAATGCTTTTGCTTCAATAGCTTTTGCTACAATTTCATCTACTTCCTTGAGTTTATCAGGATTTAACCCCAATTCTTCAGGCTGGGAGTATTTTAACCTTCCGTTGTTCTTAACCAGCAGTCCAAATCCGAATTTCCACTGACTATTCAGATCAGTCGCCAGTTTTCCTTCAATGTCAAATGCCCCCATGACTGCCTGTGCAGTTCTTTCCTGCGCTGCGGCCGTGTTTTCATACCCGCAGAGAACTGATTTTACAGGTTTCGGGAATTCCGTTTCGTTTTGAAGCGTCAATGGGTTGCCGAATAAAACAACAGTTGCTTTTGCTGTTTCCGGGATCATTTCCACTACTTTTTTCCAATCGCCAAAGCCATAATTGTTGCGGGCACGCTGGGCATCCGAGTGGAAATCCAGGATGTAATCTGCATTCGGATCCAGTTTGAGTGTCTTCAACCTTCTAACTGCTTCTTCTGTTGTAAAGTATTTATAATGAATGATTTTTGCATAGTCATTTAAACGATCTCTAAAAGCAGAAGTGTGGGTACCTATTGCAATTCGAATAATGGTCTTATCCACTTTATCGATCGGAAGATTGTCATCCTCGTTTTTGATACACACTAATGCTTTTTCATAGGTCTGATTGATGATCAGTTTTCGTTCCTGAGCCGGATCTCTGCGTTTTATCATTGGCTTGTGAACAATTGCCTGGTACTTTGCTTTTAAAATTCTTCTGCAGTGTTCGTTCACTGTTTCTTTGCTCAATTCACCGCTTTCTACTTTGCTATAGATCAGGTTAATGGCATCCGAAACGTTTTCAGGGAACAATAAGATATCGCAGCCGGCTAAATAAGCTTTTGCTACTACTTCCGATTTACCGTATTTCTCCGAAACGGCTTTCATGTTCAGGGCATCTGAAATTACAAGACCTTTGAAGCCCAATTTCTCGCGCAGGTAGGTTTCAATAACCACTTTTGATAAACTGCTTGGTGTTCCGCTCGGGTCAAGTGAAGGAACATTCAAATGAGCAACCATGACAGAACGCGTTCCTGCCTCAATTCCACTCTTAAATGGAAGAAAGTCTTTTGTTTCGAACTCATTAACAGTGTGTGAAACAGTAGGAAGCTCTTTGTGCGAATCTTTATCCGTATCGCCATGTCCGGGGAAATGCTTTACACAGGAAATAACGCCTGCGTTTTCAATTCCTCTTACCATGGCTGCCGTTTGTTTGGCAACTTGCTGCGGGTTCGAGCCGAATGACCTGAAACCGATTACCGGGTTTTGTGGATTTAGATTGACATCCGCAACCGGCGAAAAGTTCATATGGATTCCCAGCATGTCACATTCAATTCCCATGTGGTAACCGATCTTTTCTGTCAGTTCCGGGTCATTTGCAGCGCCAATTGTCTGCTGGTATGGAAAACGCGGTTCT
>DJFP01000163.1:481-13334 GCA_002432565.1 Flavobacteriales bacterium UBA5869 | reverse complement strand
TCCGGACAACCGACCTCCGAGATCTGAAAACGGGTTTCAAAGACCTCCGTCAGCTGCTTCTGATGAACGTCCGCCATTCCGGAAACCGGATGATTCGGATTCCTTCTCCCGCCCTGTTGCGTTTGATGATGCTCCGGCTAAAATCGACCGTAAGAAAGATAAAGAAAAGGCTGTTTTTGCGAAAAAAAGCGCCGATCAGCCGAAACAACATAAAATGGAAGCCTACCGTAAAAGCGGTAAATCCAATCGTTTTATGGATTACGACGACGATGACGACGACGATTCGTGGATGAGCCGTTCTTCGCGCGATTCCGGATGGGACGAAGAAGAATAGTCTTGATCTTCATTGATTTATAACTGAATACGGCGTTTGCCGTATTTTTTTTGCCTGTACGCCGGAATACCTTCGTAGCAAATTACAGCTATGAAAATCACCGGCATTCTCTTCGTGATCTGCATCTTCCCTTCCCTACTCAGGGCGCAGGACAGCACGACCGTATCGGCCGAGCAACGCGCTGCTTTCAAACGAAATCAGCACGCACTGGATATGAACCACAGCGGGATCGGAATTTCTTTTTACCGTCCGGCTTTGGGTGATATGACGAAATTCGAAAAGCCCTGGTTCGACATCAATATTCTTTCCGATCTGTTCGAATTCAAGTTCGGACTTGGTCAGTGCAGCGTTCGCGGAAGCATTCCATTCGGCTACACCGGCACACAATCCGTTAATAACAAGCAATTCGGCTATCATTTCTATGCCGGAATGAATATCCCGATCAACTTCCTGACGATCGGCTCGCAATCATCACCTTATAAATCCTTTCGTGGTCATCCGGTTATTGCTGCCGGTATGGGAATGTTTAATCTGACGAACCAGGACAAACCAGCTCGCAGCCACACAGCACGGATCTGGTACCTGGGCATTAATCCCGGCTATCGCATTCGTATGCCATTCGGCTCTATCGAAGCGAATCTGAACCTGCGACTGGGCATGACAACCGGCGATGAATCCGAGTATTTCAAAGGCGTCGGCGTTTATCCGTCCATTACGTTTCGTGTCGATGCGCTGAAATGGCGCTACAATCCCGAAATGGTAACAGTTAAAGCCAGTCAGACGTCCATTTCGAACGTGCAATCGACGACTGTTCATACCGGAACTTCTTACACGAGCACGCAGCGGATCGATCATTATACGACATATACTTCCGGCGACGTTCATGTGACCAATTTCGATATGGGAATCCAGGATATTGGTCCGCATTTCGGAATTGGTCCCAAAGTCAGCTTTATGAGTCCGAAGCGCTCGTCACATATTCCTCTTTCGAACCTGTTCGGTATTGTGCTTGAAGGTCGTGGCGGCCCAATGGATTTCGGCGTTTGCCTGGAAGGTGGTCGTATAGGTCATGGCGGCGAGTTGAAGGTCAAGGACGAAGACGAAGGAAAATACTACCGTAAACTGGATCGCAACACGGAAACCGGCCAGGGCGAGCTCACGACGATCAACCTGTTCACACAGATCGGCTTCGATATTTCACCGGCTTTCCTGGTTCCTTTTGGAATTGCTTATGACAAGGGAAACGCGACATCCTTCCTTTCGGCAACGGCCGGGTTCAATTTCGGAGCACATTTCTCTTTCGGGCAGCAATTTCTCGATCCGGCCGATGAAAAAGTCTATGCCGACAAGATCATCGACAACGAAGGGAAAGCGAAGGACAAGTTCATCGATCCTTCAGCAGCGAAATCGGGCTATCTCGGCGGCTTCTACTTTTCAGTTCAGGTCGGCGCCGTTGCCTTCAAAGTCACGAATTACCGCTATTACGGTGCGCCGTTCGCCAGTACGACGATGTACAGCGTGGCTTATCGTTTTCCGTTGAAGAGACGATGATAAGAGCTATAGCCGCAACGAGCTGTTGTATAAACGTTGTTTAGATAAATAACTATTGAACAATCAGCAATTTATTAAACACCAGATTCCCATCGTTGTATCCGGTAACCCAATACGTTCCTTTTTCCCAGGAAGAAGTCACCAGGTTCGTTTTCAAGCCGGGCTCGAGCTGCTGATCGACAATTCTTCCAACAGGATCGCTGATAACGATGCGATCGAGTTCAGCCGTTGTTTCAATCGTTACAAAACCGGAAGTCGGGTTCGGATAAAGTGAAACTTCGGCAGCTTTGGCCTGTTCTTCCAATGCCAGGTGCTGTCCTTTCAACGCGATCGCATACTCGCCCTTCAGAAGATTGGTGGCATTTATGGATCCCGATTGATCATTAGGATTACCCATTGCCTTGGTGTAGGTCGGGAATTCGTACCAATCTACTGAACGGTTTGGACGGTACAGCAGGATAACGCTGTCTTCCGATCCTGTGATCAGCAAATGGTCCAGGTAGGAATTGGCTCCGCTTGTTTGTCCGTTATAGCGGAAGGTCGCATTTGTATTGAAGCCGGAATTCCAGATGCCATCGATGCGCCAGTAGCGCTGCGGAGAAATCATGTTTCCGGAAGCGATATCCTGAACAGGGTCCGGAGCCGCCCAGTTGTGCTCGGCAACGAAATAAACAGAATCGGTGATTGCCTGGACCTGCAACGTAAGATTCGCGTGTCCAAGGCTCTTGGTTCCTGTGGAATTGAAGGTCGAATAAGTTCCCGTAACGGCGTGTGAAATCAGCTCGTCGCGGTTAAGATAACCCGTAGTCGGCGGAAACGGAACTGTCACCGTCACAGTGTTGTTGACTCCCGAAGAATGAATCGTTTGCTCGAACGTATTCCAGTCGTTGTCGCGCAAAGTCAGCGTTACCGGAATCTGGTTTCCGTAGTTTGTTCGGCCGACGAGCTTTTGCTTCAGGTAAACGGTCACATCATACTGCAAACCATTTGGCACGACTGTCATCGAATCGATTGAAACATGCGGCCATCCGCCCTGAAAAATCCAGTCGGCAAAGAAATCATCGAGGTTTACACCTGTAATGGCGCTTAAATCATCGCGGTATTCGATCGCGTCCATATCGGAAAACTGGTTTTGTTCCAGTAATTCCGAAAGGCCGTTGAAAAACAGTGAATCGCCCAAATACGCCCGGAGTGTGTGGATCATATCGGCACCTTTCAGGTAAGTGGTATTGCCGTATGTATGTTCTTGCGGAACGCCCGAAAGCGGCCAATAGCCTTCGTCTTCGATGTGGCACGTGCGAAGCAGATTCTTGTGTTCGCTTCTTACGGCGGCTTCATAGGCATTTCTGTCGTTAAATTCCTCGGTGAAAACGTATTCGCAGTAAACGGCGCTTCCTTCGTTGATCCACATATCTTCAGCAGTGCGACACGTAACGAGGTTTCCCCACCAATGATGAGAAAGCTCATGTGCCATAACCGATTGCCAGTCGAGACCTCCGTTGGCGGCGATTCTCGGAAAAGCGATATTCATAGCGTGCTCCATCGCTCCGGAAGTCATCGGAACAAGGACATACCCTACTCTGTCCCAGCGATAAGGCCCGAATTTGTTTTCGAAAATATCAAATGCTTCCTCGAGGTTGGTGAACGAGTTTTTCATGTTCGTCGTATCGGGAGCAAGAGCGGCCAGCTGAACAGGAACGGGATCGTTTTGATAATTCGTAAACGTATCGTTCACAAAAACATAGCTGGATACCGCAACGGAAACAAGATAAGTCGGAAGGGTCTGATTGACTTTCCAGTGATGCGTTTCGGATAAATCCGGGTGAACGGTCGTGGAGACAAAAACACCGCCGCAAGAGGCGTTGTGATGCGGAAGCGTCGTTACATACAAATCATAGGTCGATCGCGTAATGAAATCGTCGAAGCACGGAAACCACGTCTTCCCGTAATTATGCGGGATATCGTCCAGTGAAACACCGATATTATAGGCATAGGAAGCGTTAAAATAAAATCCGCCGAACGTCGGGTCCTGAACGGTTGTCCCATGATAGAAAACCTCAATAGTGATCGAATCGCCGGTGGAATAGCTTTGACCGAGATCGACGACAAATCCAAGCGGAACTGTTGTAAACGAAAGCTGGTTTCCGTTAGCATCGAGAACGCTGTCGACAGCCGGTCCCATCAAATCCAGCCGGATCTCCGAAATATTGTTCACCAGCGGCTCGAAAATAACCTGCGTGCTCCCTTTCAGGACAAACGTCGAAAAATCACGCATATCCAGGTGGATGTTGTAATGTTCGATCGAAATGCTATCGCTTCGCGTGTCATACGGAAAAGGAGTTTGCGCAATTGTAGTGTTGAATAAACCTGCACAGAAGGTTACGATCGCCCAAAAACCGGCAGCGGCAATACGATTCATAGTTTCGGAATAAAGACTAAATATAGCTAAGAAGCGGTTGAATAACAACGGATCATATTGGAATACTACAATCGGCTTTTTGACTATTCATTTATTATCCTGTTCAACGATTCAATTGATTCACGAAAATGTTTTGTGTCAATTTTTGCACCTTGAGATTTCAACTCCTGAATCTCAAAATAGAATTTGAAAGCATCTTCACACTCAAAACTCACGCCTCACACTGAAAAAGAAAAGAGTGATGACAAAGTGTGAGTGTGAAGTGTGAGAGTGAGTATTGAGGGACAAAAGAGGGGACTGAACTCGAACCGGTAATGTTCCCGCATATGACTTGTGGGTTCAAAGCACATCACTGCCCAGCCGAAATGAACCTGGTTAAGAGAGCTGATAACCTTTGTTTTAGCCGTTCAGGCCATAAGCTATATGCATTGTTGCCACACGTTTTTTATTTTTCAACGATTCGTTTAATTTTTAAGAGAACTTCTCTCCAAAATTCATCCGAGCGTTTTTTTTGTTTTTCTGTTGGGATATTGTCCTCACTGATGGTTAAGACGGCTGTTCCATTCTTTTCAGATATATCAAAAGTCCAGATCCGGTAATTTTCTGGTGTGTCAGAAAGTCCATCAAAATGGCTCCAATGAGAGTACTGCAGTTGTGTATTGGGCTCAACATTTATAAGCACTCCTTTTTCCTCATACTTATTTCCGTTATATTCACCTTTAAACGTAATTAGACTTCCTTCTTTCCAATCTGTTTCGATTTCTGCTCCGAAGAAATACTCTTTAGCTATTTCAGGTCTAATCAGTGCTTCCCATATTCTTGGCGGAGAAGCGTCTATGTTAATTGAAGATTGAGATATTAATTCTTTATTCACGTTGTTTTGTTTTAACGGGTACTAACTTGCATATATACCCAACATTACTTACAGCCAATTAAATCGGTTTTTGCACTGAATTTCAAATTATAAGGGAAACGAACTTCAGTAAATAGTTGTAGTCACTAGATCAATACTAATCAAAAAAAATCGAAAAAACATTGGCTTTAGACAAACAGGGCTCGAACGCTTTATCAATCTGAAGCTCAAATAGAATCATTGGTGTAGATACGAATCAAATCAGAGGAAAAATTTTGTGAGATAACCATTTGAAGTGAAGAAGGACAAAAAAGCGTCACTCATATCCAAAGAGGGAGACTTAAATCATGCTTCGGACCACCATAAAGTGAAAAAGCTATCCGTGTGGATAGCCTTTTTCTACTTTCGTGGTGGAGTCGGAGGGGTTCGAACCCTCGTCCAAACAATGAACCTCAATGTCTTCTACATGCTTAGTTTTTGATTGGTTTTCGACTTTACATCGGACAAAAACACCCAACTGTAAAGCTTATCCTCTTAGATCTTACGCCTTCCGCGAGGAAAGGTCAGCGCCAGATTTTCTGAGATGAATCCTTAGCGACAAAAGGCCGGAAATCAAAACCTTTCATCAGGAATACCTGTTTGTCTACTATATCTTCAACAAATTAGGCCGAATTCTTCTAAAGAATTAAGCCGCAAGTGCGTATGACGTATTGTCAATTATTGTTCGCAGCAAGATATTTAAGAGCTTCACTGCAACGCTCTGCATGCTTCCCACCGAAATCTCAATCGCTGTCAAATCCAATGTCGACCCCAGTTTGTAACGAACAAATATACGAAAAGATCCCTATTACAACCGCATATCTTTGCTTTTGTTAACGAAATCACGGCTGTGCAAATGTTCCAACCGATTTGAACCAGGGTTTCGCTGATCTCAACTTTTTTCACTACTATTGAGTCGACTGAAATTCAAACAAAACACTATTCATGATGTCTGAAGAAGCACTCAACGATTTAAAATCTGCCTACAGGAACGGAAGTTTAAACCTTTACCTCGGAGCCGGAGTTTCTGCCGCAAGCGGACTTCCAAACTGGAAACAACTGGTGGTCAGTATGTATTTCCGGTTCATGAACATCGAACACTGGCATTCCATCAAACCTTTTCCCAACTATTTATATGCCATGGGAGAATGGTACCTGAACAAAACCGGGGAATCGCTCGATATCATTATCCGTAAGCTGAAAACTCACCTTTCCGATGAAGAATTCCTGCAAATACTATACGAATGCCTGTACAACCAGCTCGATGAAGCTTCTGTCAGAAATCCTTTTGAAGATGCTCCGGTAAACGCCCTGCTAAGTGAGATTACCGCTTTGGCAACACATCCGGACCGGAAGCTGAATTCCGTAATCACTTATAACTTTGATGATTTGCTCGAGCAGTCCCTGAAAAACAGAAATAGCGATTACACTTCTGTTTTTGATGCGCAGACACTTCCCAGGAACGGTTCGCTGGCCATCTACCACCCTCATGGTTTCATGCCTTTTGAGAATCCGGCCCCAACGCTCCAAAGCACCGGGAATATCATTCTGTCGGAAGACGATTACAATTCCATTGCCAACAACAGCCACCACTGGGCAAACCTCATCCAGACCAGCCGGCTTACTCAGGGAACAGGACTCATGATCGGTCTTTCCTTCTCTGACCGCAACCTTCGCCGACTTATAGACCTCATTGCCAATATTCCGTTACACACGAACAACTACATTTTCCTCAAGAAAAATACCATGCCCGAGTTCACGGAGTCGGATTCCCAGGAGATCAAAAAGAAAGCGGATGCCATTCTCGACAAAATGCGGAAAGCAGCCGTAAAAGTGGATTACGTGGTCTATGAAAACTGTCAGATGATTCTCACCGAACTCTTCCGAATGGATGAGATCATTACTCACCGTGTCTTCGAAGAAATGCGCATCAAACCGATTTGGTTTACGGAGTATAGTGAGATCAGCGAGTTTGTGCGGAAGATTGGGAAGTGAATGATTTCTCGATTTTCCCTACCTTCATTCCATGAAACTCCATCACCTCATACTCCTTTGTCTTACTTTAAGCATCACAATCCTTCATTCCTGCAGCAATGATCGAAACTCCCCTGCTCCCGCACCGGCAAGAAAAATGACTTCGGAATTAATTAAAGACCACTTCCAAAACAAGAAGCAATTTGATAAAACCCCGGAAAGTTCTAAAGTTTTACTGGAATTCATCAATTACAACGACGACGGGGATTACTTCCTGCTGAATGCCAAAAAAGGAAAGACTGTATACAGCTTTATCAACGACAAGAACGAGGACAGAAGCTTATTGCGCGGCGATTTGGTGGAGATCACCTGGAAATGGGACACCATCTACATTGCAGGCGACAGTGAAACTCCCGAATTGGCAGAATGGATTGTTTCTATCCAAAAAATAAAGGACGGAAACGTTTCTGTTTTCAGGAAGCAGTATCCCGAAAAGATCCCCTATTCTGTAATTGGCGATGATAACTTAACATCCGAATTTAAGGACAAGCTCTATTCGCTGGTGGAATACTACCTGACCAACTCCAAAAAGGAATCCGTGAAGCAATGCATCCGAAACAACCAGGAACTTTCCTTCACGATCGAAGACAAGGATGAGGAAAAACCTCCATACATCGCATTGGGAATTTACGCGCATTCAGACGGGCAATCGAAAATCATTCAATGGCTGTGGTACAGTCCGAATACCGACATGCTCTTTGAGTGCGATAAAAATCTGGACAAACTGAATCCGTTTAGGTAAAACTCCAGGTTACTCCAACATTAAAAATGATTAATAATTAATCTTAAAACAATTAAAATATAATCATTATTTTTGTTCTGAGCTCATATCAAGAATAAAATGTCTGATAATTTTCCATACAAAAATGGCCGCGGCGCACAGATCAATCCCCACAATCGCTTCTTTTCACAAGAAAAAGGAGATGACTTCGATGACATTGATCCTTCGGAAGAACCTGAGTTGCGGACCAAATTTATAGAAGTACATCCTAAATCAATTGTCAATAAGCTGAGCAGTCCGGATGTGGGTATGTATTATTCCCTGAACCCTTACCAGGGTTGCGAGCACGGCTGTACTTACTGCTATGCACGTCCCACGCATGAGTATTGGGGATACAGTGCGGGAACGGACTTCGAACGGGTTATTCTTGTCAAGAAAAATGCCCCGGAATTACTAGAAGAAGCATTGAACAAGAAGTCGTGGAAAGTCCAAACGATTTCCATTTCGGGAAATACGGATTGCTACCAGCCATGTGAAAAGGATTTCGGGATTACACGCAAACTGCTGGAGATTATGCTGAAATACAGGCATCCGGTGGGGATCATTACCAAAAACGCATTGATTACGCGCGATCTGGACATCCTGGAAGAATTGGCAAAGCTAAACTTGGTTGCAGTCAATATCAGTTTAACCAGTTTGAAAGAAGAGCTGCGCCGAAAACTGGAACCACGAACTGCTACAAGTCATAAAAAACTCGATGCCATTGAAAAACTTTCGCAACACGGTATTCCGGTCAATGTATTAATGGCACCTATTATTCCGGCTTTGAACGATGATGAGATTTTTGCTGTTGCAGAAGCCGTAGCCAAGCGCGGCGCTCTGAGCATGTACCACCAAATCGTGCGCTTAAACGGACCGAACGGAGAAATATTTACCGATTGGGTAACGAAAAACTATCCGGACAGGGCAGAAAAAGTACTGAACCAGCTGCGTGACATGCACGGAGGAAAACTCAGCGACAGTCGTTTCGGGACACGCATGAAAGGCGAAGGAGTATATGCCCTGAATATTCAGCGACAAGTACAATTAGCACGAAAAAAATATCTCCCGGCCGAACCGTTCCCGCGACTTCGAACGGACCTGTTTGAAATTCCCGATACCAGCGGACAAATGAAATTGTTTTAAAGTGATTTAAAAACAAAAAAGGAATTTACCGAAGCAAATTCCTTTTTCAATAGTTGTTCTTAAACAATTAAACGGTAGCATCCAATAAATCGGATGTTTCTGCTTTCTTAGATCCAATTGCTCCTGAACCATATTCCTGGCGAAGGAAATTGGCAACATTGTCGCGTACTTTTACCTGTTTCGGTTTGATCGCCGTTAAAAATACAATAAACGGTATCAAAACCCCCAGAAGCAAAACCGACAAGACAAAAAGCATCTGCCCGCCCATCGTTGGAAACCCTTCCATTAAACGAACAAATCCTTTCTTTTCTCCTACGATTTGCGCTCCTCCGACTTTACCGTGACCTATTACCAATACCTTAGGTCCTCTGAATTTTACGGTATATTCAGGAAATGCAGCTTCCAATTTGGGCTTTAATTCAGCCAATGTATATGGCTGATCAACAATCACTTTCATAAGTATAAGTTTTTTAGTTTGACAATGCTAAAATAATTCTTTTTCTATTTTACGCACCAACTTTCATTTTTTTTGTCGCAATATCGTACTGAGTCCATGAAACTAATTGGAAAATAAGTTCTTCTACTTTATATCATCCATCATTTTATTGAATAACCGCATGAAAACCTGGTTTTGATAATTCACCTGGTGCACTAACTGAGCTTTATGCAAAAGCTTTCCCGAAGTCAAATCAAATAAACCCAAAGAATAGGATGAAAAGATAGACTGTTTATCTTTTCCCTCAGCCCTGGAGAACAAAATATATCTTGTTCCGTTTTTTTTGATGTACGGATAGAGCATATCAGATTCCAGTGAGACAAAATCTTTTAAAAACAAATGTTTTGCAGATTCAGAAAACCAAATTTTGATAGCTGAGATCGCATTGAACTCTTCCCAATCTGTTGAATCCAATGCAAGAATATTCAAATAACGAACCCTGAGACTGTCAAAACTACTGTTGTTTTCAATAGCTTTACTTAATACGCTTAATTGGGATTCTGATAAAAGAAGATCTAATCCGAATTTTAAATTTTTATTTCTTAAAACGGGGTTCATTACCAACACGCTCTTTATTCCAGTCGGATTTGATTCCGAATAGTTCATTTCCTCACGGTCAAAGCACACTTGAACGAGTGAATCGGTATTTATGAAATCCAGCACGTAAAGATGAAAATCTTTCTCATAGTTCTCAAGGGCAAACTCCCTCCTGCTCATTTTTATTTTGTCGTATTTAGACAAGTTCAAGGTGTCTTTAAGCTCTGAAGTTTGATCATTCAAATATGACATTGATCGGAAAGATGAATATTGAAATCCCGAAGCGTTTTTCAGATTTTGAACCGTGGATTCAAGCAATGAGATCATGTATTCATCTTCCGGATGACTATTTACATAGTTTTTAATATGCATCATAGCCAGCACTCCCACCTGCTCTTCGGATAAACTTCCTAAAACATTCCCGAGCTTTGATATTTCTCCCTGATAGTTGTCCAGATCTATATCTTTATCAGCATCATTCATTCGGTATACAGAAATGGCATAAATTGCTTTTATGAATGCCCTTTCTAAAAAATCATTTTCCGGATGCTGCTGCAATAAAATGAACGAATGATAAAGTGCAAGAATATATTCCCGGCTCACTAAATTCATTCGTACGACCTCAAATCTGGCAGCAGTTCTAAAACGCAAAAAGCGGTCCGTAGCCTCTTTCATCTTAATGTTATTCTCGGGTATTCCAATTATTTCAACAACAGCAGCCTTTCTTTCCCGAATCCCCTCCATAAATAAGTGCCTGTTTGAGTCCCCATTTTCTTCCGAATCTATGCTGACGTCCGTTTTTTGGAAATAAGCTGAAGGAATCACAAAACTTGTATCCAAATTGAAAAAAGTATGATTTATTTCAACTTCATCAAAGGGAAGATAAGCATACAATAAAGCATCGAAATAAGAAATCGCTGATGCCATTTCAACCCCGCTTTGTTTTAACAGCTTGACAGCGTAAGCATCTGCAACTATGTTTTCTTCAACAGTTCTGATAAAAAAAGTACCAAATGTCTTTTTATATTCATAAGTTCCTTTTCCTTCCGCATAACTATCTTCATATCTTATAAAAGGATAGTTTTTATGCTTATTAACAAAATGTCCTATCTCACGCGCTATAGCAAATGCGAGCTGGTCCTCATTCGATAGTTGAGAAATTAACCCCGTACTAACAAAAACCAATCCTGAACTTGTTGAAAAAGAAAGTTCATCGCTTGATCGGTAGATAAAAAAAGACAATTGGCGAAACAAATCAGGATCATCTTTTAGTATTTCTGAAGCGATTTGACGTATGTATTCGGTCATTTCACCCCCATACAACACCTGCCCGCTATGAAGTAATTCCCTAACAATCAATTCATTGTTATCATCAACTGTCCGATCGTTAAGTTCCCCGGGCAATTTTCGTTTATTATTTAAGAACGCAGACGGAACATTCCCCTGACTATCCATTAAATCTAAAAAAGGCTCACTCTGCTGTGAATAGCTTAAAAAACCAAAGCAAACAAGCAGAAGAAAAGTTAAGGTCAAATTCATTTATCGTTAAACTCAGATATGATTACCACTAAAATAAGTATAAGTAAGAAACCACGATTTAAGTTTAATCTCCAAATAATCCTTTCTTAACCCCAAGGTTGTAAGGATAGCTGAACTTTACAGCATTCTAAATCTTTAATCTTAAAGCTCATTTTCCCCGGATAACTATTTTTCCTATGTTTGCTCTCTGAACAAAACCTGTCAAACATGAGATACATACTCCTCTTTCTAATTGCATGTTTTTTTAGCAATAGATCGGATTCCCAAAACATAAACAATAGCTCCGGCACGAATAAAGAAAACATCATTCCAGAAATCAGCATTCAAACAGATTATGTAGAAAACGGTGTTAAAGGTTTCCGGATTACTACCAATTGTGATTACAATGTACTGCGGAAAAAATATGCTACTGACAGTTTGCTTGAAAGAGCTTTGATCCACTCAAAATTTGCGTTCAAACTGGGTATTTTCCAGGATACTTCACAAATAAAACCTGCTTTTGGCTACCAAAGAGCTTTCGACAAGAGTGATTTTATTGAGATTCGGCAAACTTGCAATCCTGTTTATTCAGACTCAAAACCCGCTCTTATTAGCAATACGGTTTTCATTCCGTACGCCTCACTTAAACTCAAAGAAGGAAAACAAACCCTTTTTGTTTCTGCAGATCTCAGCGGAAAAGACGGATTTAACACAACTTATAAGCAAAATACACGGTCTGCGGGATTCACATTTATCAAACCACCGACAAAAATCTTTGAATGCACCCTGGATTCACTGATTGTAAAGACTCTGGACAATAACGGTCAGGCCTGGGACCACGAACTATTCGGCACAGATGCCCCGGACCTGGATTTTTCACTCAAAATGGGAGATTTGGAAGTGGGAAATATCCACAAAGGAAATAGTTACACCATTCTATTCCCCGAAAAGCCACGTGTTTTCCGCTTTCTTGTCTCTGAAAATGATGAAGTCACCATCTTCCTCACCGATACCGACGATGCCTTCCACGATCCGATTGCCAGCTGGCGTTTTGATACTTCCAATATGAAGGACGGAATAGTTTACGAACAAAAGGATATCAAGCAAAACATGAAAGCTTTCAGTTTTAAATGCAAAGTTGGAAAAATTGCCGGTCAGAAAGAAGT
>DJFP01000163.1:260-460 GCA_002432565.1 Flavobacteriales bacterium UBA5869 | reverse complement strand
ACAGCAGTATTTCACTGGGAACAGAGTACCGTTTCAGCAAGCGCTTTTCGGTGGTTTTAGATGCTGTTCACTACAGCCAGAAAGACGAAGAAGAAGTTCACAACAATCCGAATGATTACGACGATTACGATGAATTTGCCAAGCGCGACCAACGTAATTACCTTGCTTTCGAGTTGAAGTACCATTACATCCGTATTAAG
>DJFP01000163.1:0-195 GCA_002432565.1 Flavobacteriales bacterium UBA5869 | reverse complement strand
GATGTAAACCTCGGTGTTTGTAAGCGTTTCGAACGACAGTCTTATTGGAAATCCGATGAAAACTTAAATCTCGCGTATTATCCGCAGCAGTCCTACAGCAAATTACTCCCCAATATCCGTGTCAATTTTTTCTGGACATTCAATTCACTATTCACTTATTATACTCCGGTAAGATGAATTCGAAGTAAAATCCAC
>DJFP01000116.1 GCA_002432565.1 Flavobacteriales bacterium UBA5869 | reverse complement strand
TTCCTGGGATGCCGGTGAAGGAGCTCACGACGACGGCGCAGGAATCGTTCACTGCCTGGAAGCCCTACGAATTCTCAAAACAACCGGTATTAAACCCAAACATACGATCCGTGTTGTGTTCTTCATGAACGAAGAGAACGGGAATAAAGGCGGGCATGCTTATGCCAAATGGGCAAAACAGGAAAACCAGAAACAAATTGCCGCCGTAGAAAGCGACCGCGGCGGTTTTAGTCCTGATGGATTTGAGTGCGACGGAAAGGCATCCTACGTACAATTAATCAAAGGATTCGCACCGCTGTTGAAGCCGTACGATCTGCATCATTTCGAGGCTGGTTACGGCGGAGTGGACATCTCCCCGCTGAAACAACACTATGAAGGAATTCCTTTATTTGGGTTCGTGCCGGATTCTCAGCGTTATTTTGACTTCCACCACGCAGCAAGTGATGTCTTTGAAAGTGTCAACAAACGCGAATTGGAACTGGGCTGTGCAAGTATGGCAGCTTTCGTATATTTGCTGGATAGATCTTTGTAATTATGAACCAGGAAAATCATTTCATCGGAAGACCGAACCCGGAATTTGCTCCGGCTTATGCAAAATACTATTTTGACCGTACATTGGGTCAGGACGATTTATTGCTTGCCCTGGAAAATAATCTGAATGAAACGGAAGCTTTCATCGCCAGTCTTCCTGAAGAAAAAGCCGATTTCCAGTATGCCGATGAAAAATGGACACTAAAAGGGGTGATTCTTCACTTCATTGAGACCGAACGCATCTTTCAATATCGTGCACTTCGTTTTTCACGAAAAGACAAAACCGCATTGGACGGGTTCGATGAAGACTGGTACGCCAGGCATAATAATACCGACCAGCGTTCCCTCGAAGATTTGAGAACAGAATTCATCGATGTCCGCAAAGCAAGCATTTCACTGTTCAAAGGAATGACCGGAGCCATGCTGGACTCCATCGGAACAGCAAACAACACACCGAACACTCCACGGAACCTGGGTTGGATCATGGTCGGGCACGTGATTCATCACTGCAATATCATCAAAGAGCGTTACCTGGTAGATACGGACGAAGCTTTCTAAATTATCAATTATGAATGATTAAATTATTCAAGGGAAATACTGTACTTGATAATTATGGAATTGATAATTCGTAATTGTGTTCATTTCTTGGTTAATTAATTTTCATTACAAATTGGTAATATAGCTGGAATACTTCTAAATTTGCAAACTCAACTGTTAACCAAAGATTCAATGGGTTAATGGAAAATGAACAAGTATGGCAGATATTTTTGATAAAATTGAACGTAACCGTGGTCCTATCGGACAGTATTCCAAAGGAGTTCATGGTTATTTTACCTTTCCAAAGTTAGAAGGTGAATTAGGTAACAAAATGATTTTCCGCGGAAAAGAGTGTTTGGTTTGGTCTTTGAACAATTACCTGGGATTGGCAAACCACCCGGAAGTTCGTGAAGCAGATGCTAAAGCAGCTGAGCAGTACGGATTGGCATACCCGATGGGAGCTCGTATGATGACAGGTCAGACAAGTGAGCACGAAAAATTGGAAAATGAGTTAGCTGAATTCATGGGGAAAGAAGATTGTATTCTTTTGAACTTTGGATACCAGGGAATGGTTTCTGCAATCGACTGTTTGGTTGACCGCAGTGATATCATTGTTTATGACTCAGAAGCACATGCTTGTATCCTTGACGGAATGCGTTTACACACTGGTAAGCGTTTCGTATTCCAGCACAACGATATGGAAAGCTTTGATAAGCAAATGAAAAACGCTACACGTTTGGCAGAACAAACAGGTGGTGGTATTTTGGTTATCACAGAAGGAGTTTTCGGTATGGCCGGTGACCAGGGGAAATTGAAAGAGATCGTTGAATTCCGTAAATCCGGAAAATATGACTTCCGTTTGTTCGTTGACGACGCTCACGGATTCGGAACATTGGGTAAAACAGGCCAGGGTGCCGGTGAAGCTCAGGGAGTTCAGGATGAGATCGACGTATTATTCGGAACATTCGCAAAATCCATGTCTTCTATCGGTGGGTTTATTTGTGCGAAAGAATCCATCATCGAATTCTTCCGTTACAACATGCGTTCTCAAATGTTTGCAAAAGCATTGCCTATCACCATTACAATCGGTGCACGTAAGCGTCTTGAATTGTTGCGTACACGTCCTGAATTGAAAGATAAATTGTGGGAGATCGCTGATGCACTTCAATCAGGATTCAAAAATGCAGGATTCGATATCGGGGCTTCAAACTCTCCGGTTACTCCTGTTTTCATGAAAGGAAACCTGGCAGAGGCTACGAATTTAACATTCGACCTTCGTGAAAATTACAATATCTTCTGTTCAATCGTTATTTACCCGGTTGTTCCGAAAGATGTAATCATGCTGCGTATTATTCCAACTGCTGCGCATACTTTGGAAGATGTGAACTACACGATCGAAACATTCAAGAAATTGAAAGAAAAGTTGGATTCCGGTGCTTACAAAGCTGACGAGCTTGCAGCTGTTGAAGTAGACAGAAAGAAGTAGATTTATTCCTTCAAAAATATACGAAAGCCTGATCTGTAATTACGATCAGGCTTTTTTAATTATCCCCTGCCGCATACTCTTATTACCGTACGGCTTCAATTAAACCTGCTTTCTCTGGTTATTAACTCAAGACATCTTTATTTCTCTGCCAATTTCCAGGTGAATTGCTAAATTTCAACTCCGAAACGAAACTTACATTTAAAGAATCAGTATATTCACTCTACCAAAACTAAACTATGCTTGAGCAGCTTAAAAATGCGTTATCTCCAAAAGTCATCAATGAAACCAATTTTGAAGATGAAACAAGGTTCATGCTGGCCTATAGAATGTCATTATTTTTATGCGTTTCCATTGGCGTATTAAGCATTATTCTTTTCATCTATTTCAGCATAGCCATTGCATCCGTTACATTACTGGCTTTTTTCTCGATATTCATTGCTACCATTTACATTTACAGAACAGGCAGATTCCGTATTCCAACATTGATCTTTAGTTTAATCGGTGCGGTTTGCTGTGCAGTTCCCCTATTTCTAATTCACAACCAGCCTCATTTCCTGAACGGATTTTGGATGATCATTAATATTCTGTTTGCATTTATTGTTCTGGGAGTAAGATGGGGACTGACATTCACACTATTTCATGCTGTCTGCCAGGCTGTCTATTATTATTATTTCCTGGATGAGCAAATGGATATTATGCGGAATCTCACCCACGAGCAATTGATTGCAACGGTCATAAACAGTTTTGTATGTTTTGTTATAATCGGTTACCTGGGTTGGGAAAATATCCGTACCAATGAAGTAGGAAAGAACAGGCTCAATGAAGCACAGGATGTACTACAGGTCCAGTACAACATCATCTCGAAACAAAACGAGGAGAAAACAGTCATGTTGAAAGAAATTCACCACCGTGTGAAGAACAACCTCCAGATCATTACCAGTTTATTACGTCTTCAATCCAGGGAATTGGAAAACCCGGAAGCTATTGCCAAATTCAAAGACGCCACTCACCGGGTAATCGCCATGTCCATGATCCACGAGAAAATGTACCAAAGTGATCACCTTTCCACGTTGCATTTACGCGAATACCTGCATGATCTCTCTTCCGACCTGGTCTCATCCTATCAATCCGGCTATCCGGTAAATCTGAAAATCGAATGCGATATCGATTCCATCGGGTTACGTTCCATCGTCCCGCTTGCATTGATCCTGAACGAGCTTATCTCCAATTCCCTGAAATACGCCTTTGACGATTATGAAAACTGTCTGATCTCTATTTCTTTCATGCATTACCAGGGAAAAAAATGCAAATTGATCTACAAAGACAGCGGTACCTGGAAAGCACCATCCAGACAAGGGTCATTCGGTTTAGACCTCATCGAATCATTGACGGACCAATTGGAAGGGACCATGGATTTGAAAACCTATCCTGAAACTATTTTCGACATTACGTTCAGTCCGCAGGAAGACCACTAATTATCAATGGTGAATGACAGAATTATCAAGAGAATTTACATACTTGATAATTAATAATCGATAATTTATTTGATTTTCAAAATCTCCTGTACTGCAGACGAAACATACTCTACTCCTATTGCAATGACAATAAAACCGATGATTCGTGAAATGGCATTTATACCCGAAGCTCCCAGGGCCTTTACAATGAAATGCGAAGTTCTTAAAATAACATAGATTACCAGGCAGACAGCAATAATTGCGCAAACAGAAAGCAAATGCTGTTGGTTATCGTCGAATGTTTGATTATAAGTAATCAATAAAGAAATAGATCCCGGACCTGCAAGCATCGGAATCGCAAGTGGAGTCAATGAAACCTCCGAACGCGTCTGCATATCTTCCTGAACACTGGCTTTTTTCATTCCCTTGTGTTTGGTAAAAGACCCGGTAAGCAACGCAAAACCCGAGGTAGCAATAATCAATCCGCCAGCTACACGCAAAGAATTGATACTGATCCCAAAAAAATTCAATACATATTTTCCTGCAAAAAAAGAGATCAATAGGATGATACACACATTGACAGAGGTCCAAAGCGACGTTTTATCCCGGTTGTGTTTGGTATCGTCTTTCGTCAAACCAACGAAAACGGGAACGGTTCCCAAAGGGTTTAAAACTGAGAATAATGCGGCGAAAACACTGATAAAAAGTTCCATTTTTTTGCGCAAAATTCCCCATATTCCGGGGCTTTGACGTTAGGTGAAGATTAATTGTTGGTTACGAATGTAATTCATGGTTCTGGTAGGGGCGAAAATTTTTTCAACCTTACCGGCACAAATTCGAAATTCGAATGACTATTTTCGTAAAAACACATCCCATGGAGAAAGATCAATTAGCAGAACTCGCTTCTCAATTAAGCCATCCGTCCGGAGAGAAAGGCAATGAAATAGCTCAAATGATGCATGAAACCAATATCGGCATGACTAAAAATGCCATTCTAAACCTGGATCTTAACTCCAATGATTCTGTTTTGGAATTAGGTCATGGAAATGCCGGTCACGTAGAATTTCTATTTGCACAATGCGAGAATATCCGCTATACCGGCCTGGAAATCTCTACCCTGATGAACCGGGAGGCACAGCTGTTAAACGAATCCTTCGTAACTTCTCAAAAAGCTTCTTTCACCTTATACGACGGGGATAAAATTCCTTTTAAAGACAATGAATTCAACAAGTTATTTACTGTAAACACGCTGTATTTCTGGAAAAATCCAATGGAGTTACTGACTGAACTGTCCCGGGTTCTAAAACCCCAGGCGCTTTTTTCACTCACATTCGCCCATCGGAGCTTTATGGAAACACTTCCTTTTACTCCCTTCGGCTTTACGTTGTATAATCCCGATGAAGTCCTGGAGCTGGTGAACCAAAGTGCATTTAGTCTTCATAAGGAAGATTCGCAGACAGAAGTAGTGCTCACAAAAACCGGTGAATCAGTAGCGCGTCAATTCTCTACCTTAGTATTGAAGAATCACAAATGATTCAACCCCTTTTAAACTTTTTGAACTTTTCATCATGAAAGAACACACATACGAAGCAACTGTCATCTGGACAGGGAACAAAGGAACCGGAACATCTGACTATGCAGCATACGGAAGAGAGTTTACGCTTCAAATCTCCAACAAACCGGATTTACTCTGTTCGGCGGATGTACCATTTCGGGGTGATAAAACCAAACACAACCCGGAAGATTTTTTCCTGGCATCACTTTCCAGCTGCCACATGTTATGGTATTTCCACTTGTGTGCCGATGCTGGTATCCGGGTTATTGAATATACCGATGAACCAATTGGAACAATGATACAGGATCCGAACGGAGGCCGCTTCACTTCCGTTACATTACGCCCGAAAGTGGTGATCACGGATCCTTCTAAAATAAATCTGGCAAACAGCCTGCACCACGAAGCCAATAAACAATGCTTCATTGCAAACTCCTGCAACTTCCCTGTTACCCATGAACCTACTTGTACTTCGAAAGATGTGTGACATTCAACGAACAATCTTTCCTTTGACGTAAAAACGCACCATTACGTCAGTCTTTAAAAATCATGAAAAGCAACATGCAAAAAAAGAAATACAAATCCATCAGAAAAGTCCGCTATGTGCTCTACAAAGAAACCCTGGTTGATTTCAAAGAGCATCTCTGGACCTTCATCGGATCCTTCTTCGGCATCGGGCTGATTGCTTTTATACAGTCTCATTCACTGGATCATTTATCAAACGTTTTCCTGATAGGATCTTTCGGTGCGAGCAGCGTGTTGATCTACGGTGCAATCCAGAGTCCGCTGGCACAGCCCAGAAACCTGGTCGGCGGACATGTTATTGCTGCATTTATCGGTGTTTGTGTTTATAAATTAATCCCCAATCCGGACCTGGTATGGGTAGCCGCACCGCTTGCAGTAAGTCTTTCAATCATTGCCATGCAGATGACCAAAACACTTCATCCTCCGGGTGGAGCAACCGCGCTGATAGCCGTTATCGGAACACCGAAAGTCAAAGCACTTGGTTTTGTATACGTATTGTCGCCTGTACTTTCAGGAGTAATGATCCTGCTATTAGTTGCAATCATAGCCAATAATCTCACAAAGAACAGAAGCTATCCGACCAACAGCAGGCTCACAAAATATATCAAACCCCGTAAAATTCGTTTAAGAGATGTCACAAAAAACAGAAAGAATTTGTAAAAAGGGACACCACTATTTCAAGAGTTCGGATTGTCCGACCTGCCCGGTTTGCGAAGAAGAGCGAAAAGCAGAAGCCGGGATTTTTGCTGTCCTTGCCGCTCCCGCAAGAAGAGCAATGGCAAGTCATGGAATAAATACCTTAGAACAATTAGCCAATTACAGCGAAAAAGAAATTCTTCAATTCCATGGGATCGGGAAAACAAGTATTCCTGCCCTCAAAAATCTTTTGGCTGAGAGAAGACTTTCTTTTAAGGCATAATTTGAATTATATTTATCATTGAAAGACTATTAGACAAAAGACTCAAGACATAAGACTTGAATTTGTCTTTGGTCTTATGTCTAACATCTTTAGTCTTTTTAAAATGAAAACTTTCGCCAACGTAGATGAATACATAAATGATTTTGAAGGAGAAACCAGGGAACGATTAATTGCTACCCGGAAACTCATCCTGGAAACGGCCCCGCAAGCACAGGAATCTATCTCCTATGGCATGCCGGCTTATAAAACAAATGGAAAACCATTGGTTTATTTCGGAGGATACAAATCACACATAGGTTTTTATGCTACTCCGACAGGTCACCAGGCGTTTGAAAAAGAGCTTTCAAAATACAAACAGGGAAAAGGCTCAGTGCAATTCCCTCTGGATGAACCGTTTCCTGCAAAGTTGATCAAAGAGATCGTTCTGTTCCGCATGGCTGAAAACCAGGCAAAGTATGGAAAAGGGGGAAAATAACGTTAGTCCGCCACAGCGGAAAGAATTCAAGCAGTAGCCACAAACTGCTTTACATGAAGGAAAAGACAAGTCCTCATTCAGAAGGAATCATTAATTTCACGAAAGATAAAGCCTTGTTTTCGATTATACGAATTGATTATGAAACACCTGTTTTTCTTTTACTCTTTGCTGCTTGCAGCCACTTCGTTCGGTCAATTCACCCATGCTGATTCTTTGCGTGGGACGTATGGGGATTCCAGGAATTGGTGGGATTTGAAGCATTACGATCTGAGCGTAACTTTTGACATAGACCAAAAAGAAATCCATGGAAAAAACACCATTCAATTTGCAGTTTCTGAACTCCCTGAAACAGGAAAGCAAGAGCTTCAGATTGATCTCCAGGAGCCAATGGTACTCGATAGTGTACTTTCAGGGAAGCATAAAAAATTACTTGTTCGAAAAGACGGAAATGCCTACTACATATCGAATGTTATAAACAGCGAACAAAACAACGAGATCACTGTTTACTTCCACGGAAAACCGCGTGTAGCAAAACATGCCCCCTGGGACGGAGGAATCGTTTGGACAAAAGATCACAACGGCTCACCCTGGGTTTCTATTGCCTGCCAGGGACAGGGAGCAAGTGTCTGGTTTCCGTGCAAAGATTCTCAATTCGATGAACCTGATAACGGTGTAGTTATGCATTATACTTGTCCGGGTGAATTGGTCTGTGTCAGTAACGGGACATTTTTGGGTAAAGAAGTCAACAACTTAAAGCAATCTACCTATTCCTGGAAAGTAAGTAATCCGATCAATAATTATTGTATGATCCCGTATATCGGGGATTATGTAAACATGCACGAACACTTTACGGGAGAAAAAGGAAACCTGGAAATCGACTATTGGGTTTTGAGAGGAAATGAAGAAAAAGCAAAAAAACAATTCGGAGATGCGCCCAAAACCCTGAAAGCCCTGGAATACTGGTTTGGACCCTATCCTTTTTATGAAGATGGTTATAAATTAGTGGAAGCTCCTTACCTGGGAATGGAACACCAAAGTGCCGTTGCTTACGGAAATGGTTTCAAAAACGGTTATATGGGTTCTGATCTGAGCAATACCGGTGTCGGACTGAAATGGGATTTCATCATTGTCCATGAGAGCGGCCACGAATGGTACGGGAACAATATCACGTCTAAAGATATCGCAGACATGTGGATCCATGAAGGTTTCACCTGTTACAGTGAAACCCTGTTTACCGACTATTGGTTCGGAAAGGAAGATGCAGATAAATATTGCCGTGGCCTTCGAAAAAACATCCTGAATGACCGGCCGGTTATCGGTCCGTACGGAGTAAATACCGAGGGAAGCGGTGACATGTATTACAAAGGAGCAAATATGCTTCATACAATCCGTACAATTTACGGCAACGACTCACTTTTCCGGATGATGCTGCGTAAAATGAATGCCGATTTCTACCATCAAACCGTTACAACCCAGCAAATAGAACAATTCATGTCGAAAGAACTCGGAATGGATCTTTCAAAAGTGTTTGATCAATACCTGCGGACGAAAACTCCACCGACACTTCAATTAAAAGTTTCCAAAAGGAAAGTCAAATTCCGCTGGGTAAATGGTGTAGAAGGTTTCAATATGCCGATCATGAATGGAAACCAAAAGCTGGCATGCTCTGCGAAGTGGAGTACATATACTATCGTACCTGATCACCCCTTCAATTTGAATCCGAACCTTTACCTTCTAAAAAAAGAACAGAAGTGAATCGGCAAAATTGCGTAAGTTTGTAGCTACATTTTTACAGCATGAAATACTTTTACCACCTTATCATCTGCCTTTTACCGGCAGTTTCCTTCGGTCAGTTAATTCTGGGAGGGAATAATCCCCAGGATATAGTTACACAAGTACTTTCGGGATCAGGAGTCAACATTTCCAACATTACTTACACCGGTTCTTCGGAGGCCATCTCCTATTTCTCGGCAAATACCCAGAATATGTCTTTTCATTCCGGGCTTTTAATAACTACAGGATATCGAAACCTGGCTATGGGACCTAATAATGATAGCAAATCAAGAATCGACAACGGTTATCCGGGATCAATTCTTGTTGATGGTCTTGCAAGTTCCCAAAGTCACAATGCCGCCATATTAGCATTCGATTTAATTCCTTCTGGAGATACACTGAAAATAAGATATATTTTTGGTTCAGAAGAATACCCGGAATATGTCGGTAACTCATACACCGATGTTTTCGCAATCTTTATGGAAGGCCCCGGAATTCCTGGTTCTCAAAACATAGCGAAGCTTCCAAATGGCGATCCGATTACTGTAAATAAAGTAAATAACGGAAACCCCGGAGGAACAGGTTCAGGAATCCCAGCATGTGCCGCTACCAACCCTCAATACTTCGTAGATAATGGAAATGGAAACCAGGCTCCTTACAATTCAAGTAATACTTACCTTCAATTTGATGGTTTAACAGTTCCATTAACAGCAAAGAGAGCTGTTATACCTGGGCAAACATACCATATTATTATTGTGATTGCAGAAGGTGGTGACGGAATTTTTGATTCCGGAGCATTTATAGAAGAAGGAGGAATTACAGCAAGTACCGGAGAAAACAACCTGAATAACTTTGTCAATGTCATTTACAATCCAATGGATCAGCAGGCAACAGTTAAAATCACTGAGTATCAGGGAAGTTTGACCTATTCTGTTATCGACCTATCCGGAAAAACGATGACACAATCCAAAATCACAGAAACAACAACCATTGATCTAAGCAATTATACTTCAGGAATGTACCTCATTCGTATAACCGGAAGCAACGGTCAAATTATTAAAAAAGTGATTCGCTAAAGAATGTTTTATCAAAAAGAAAATAACTCTATTAAAATAATATAACCATGAAACACTTGTTTAGCCTAATCATTGCAAGTCAATCGTTCCTGGCATCATCGCAGTTAATTACCGGCGGGAATAATCCAACCGATTTTATTGCAAATGCCCTTTCAAGTAACAACGTTTCTATTTCGAATGTCAGTTATTCTGGTTATTACGGTGCTGTTAGTTATTTCTCCGCAAATGTGCAAAACATGCCTTTTAATTCAGGATTATTAATGACTACGGGAATAGCAAATATTGCTGTTGGACCAAATAATCAAGCAAATGCCGGTGTTGATAATACCAATCCTGGTTACAATCAATTAACAAGTATAGTTGGTGCACCTACTTACAATGCTTCTATCATTTCTTTCGACGTTATTCCTTACGGTGACACACTGAAAATCCGGTATGTTTTCGCTTCGGAAGAGTACCCGGAATATGTTTGCTCTCAATTTGGTGACGGTTTTGCTATTTATATTTCAGGTCCAGGAATAATAGGAAACCAAAACATTGCTCATCTACCGAATGGTGTTCCAATTACTCTTAATAATGTAAATGGTGGGAATCCGGGAGGAACAGGTTCAGGAATTTCAGCGTGTGCAGCTACCAACCCTCAATACTTTATAGATAACGGGAATGGTAACCAGGCTCCTTATAATTCAAGCAATTCTTACCTGCAATTTGACGGTTTAACGGTTCCATTAACTGCTAAATCAGCTGTGATACCAGGCCAAACATACCAAATTATTCTTGCTATTGCTGATGCCGGCGATGGGATATTTGATTCCGGAGTTTTTATTGAAGAAGGAGGAATAACTGCCGGTATCGACGAAAATACATTGGATAATTTTGTAAGCATCACTTATAACTCTTCCAATCAGCTGGCAACAATTAAAATCACTGAATACCAGGATAATTTGACCTATTCTGTAGTTGATCTCTCAGGAAAAACCATGGAACAGTCCAAAATCGCTGAAACAACCAGCATTGATCTAAGCGATTATGCATCGGGAATGTACCTCATCCGTGTAGAAGGTAGTAAGGGCCAAATCACTAAAAAAGTGGTTCGCTGATCGGGCATTTGGTTTTCACCTTTCAAGAGGCATTTTGTTAATTAATTATCGCATCGAGCTATAAAAGACCGCTTTGATTTTGGTACTTTTGTAGAAATTTACAAGCATGTTAACGCTCGACCCGAAAGAACTTCCCGTACCCAAACTCCATGGATACCTGCTTGGAGCTATTGGCCCTCGTCCCATCGCTTTTGCTTCAACAATCGATGAAAATGGGGTGAACAACTTATCTCCGTTCAGTTTTTTCAATGTCTTTTCGGCAGCTCCGCCTATCCTGATCTTTTCTCCGGCAAGGAATGGAAGAACGAATACGACAAAGGACACTTACAACAATGTCAAAAAGATCCCGGAAGTGGTTATTAACATTGTGAATATGGATATCCTGCATCAAATGAGTTTGAGCAGTTCTCCTTACGGACCGGAAGTGGATGAATTCGTAAAATCGGGTCTTACACCTGTAAAATCAGATACGGTAAAACCGATGCGTGTACTGGAAGCTCCCGTGCAATTTGAATGCAAGGTACTTGAAGTAAAAGAATTGGGAGATCAGGGAGGCGCAGGAAACCTGGTAATTTGTGAAGTAACCAAAATCCACATCCACGAAGAAATCCTGGCAGAAGACGGCACCATCGATCAGAAAAAGATCAACCTGGTGGCCCGAATGGGTGGAAACTGGTATTGCCATGCTAATGAAGCTTCTATGTTTGAGGTAACCAAACCAATTACAACGATCGGCATCGGGTTCGATCAAATCCCTGAAGATATCCGGGTGAGTACAGTCTTATCGGGAAATGATCTGGCACAATTGGCAGGTGCTACGGAGCTTCCCAATGAAACGGACGTAAACGAATATAAATTATTGGAATTAAGCGATTTATTCCTAACTTTAGAAGACGAGCCGGCAAAATTAGAGCTTGCTTTGCATGAACGTGCAAAAGAATTAATTAACAAGAATGATATTGAAGGAGCATGGATGACCCTGCTTTCTTTTAACGATTAAAATAGTAAATACCCGTAGAAATATGTTTAAAATATCCGGAATATTAAAGGTGAAGAATGATACAGTTCAAGTATCAGAAAAATTCTCAAAGAGAGAATTTGTTTTAACTGATAATGCAAGTATGTATCCTCAGGACATCTTGTTCCAGTTAACTCAGGATAAGTGCAGTTTGATTGATGGATTCAATACCCAGGATCAAATTGAAGTGTCTTTCAACTTAAGAGGACGCGAATGGACTAGCCCACAGGGAGAGGTGAAATACTTTAATACCCTGGAAGCATGGAGAATTGAAAAAGTGGGAGCTGCTTCCATGGGAGGTGGAATTCCTGCCGGAGGACCAACAGCAATGAACTTAGATCCAATTGCTACTCCGAGTGCTTCTACAGCACCAAGTGATGATGATGATTTACCATTCTAAATAATCAGGAACCCCGACGATGAATGTCGGGGTTTCTTATATCTTACCCCTATGAACCCTGAAATTCTGCGCAAACTAACCGGCAGTATTACCCTCATCCGAATTATTTTCGGAGCATTCCTGTTCGGCATACTTGCTTTTTTGACAGCTATGAGCCTGATCATTGTTCCCGGAAGCCAGCAAACCGAAACGAATGAGCTGTTCCAACTAATTGCCCCTATTTTCATGGTCACCTCGGTATCAACCAGTATTTTCCTACGTAAGACAATGCTGGCAAAAGTCCACAATGAAACAAATCCGCTGAAACTTATAAAGTCCTATACAAATACCCGAATCATTCAAATGGGATTGGTCGATGCATCCATTCTATTTACTATTGTTTGTTACGTGCTTACCACAAATACATTTTTCCTCCTGCTTGCAGGAATAGGTATTCTTTATTTTGTATCTCTTTTTCCCCTTGAAAGTAAAGTTATCCGGCAATTAAAGCTGGACACTCCTATTGGATTTTAAGCATAGTTACGTGGTAAGACTCCCCGGTTTGTGGAATATTTCTACGTTTTCAGAACATTGGCACGAGTACTGCCATTCCACCAAAAAAGAATAATACTTCTCAAAAACCCTTTATAACAGAGGCTTTCAGCTTTTGAATTTTATATTTTTAATTCTCAATTAGAAAAGTGGTATTCTTTTTCTTAGTGTTTCCGCAGAAATCATTAAAAATTAAATACCATGAAAAAGTTGATCATCGCAGCAATCGCAATTACAACAACAGTATTCGCTAACGCTCAGGCTCCGGCCCAAACAGAAAATAAAACAGCTAAAGCAACAGAAGTTGCAGCAGCAGATGCAACCAATCCTGATCGTGTAAAAATCAAATTGGAAGAATTACCAGCTGCAGTCCGCAAAGCATTAACGGAAGATTCATTCCAGGGATGGACTGCCAAACAAGCGTACGTTGTAAAAGCAGAAAAACCTTATTACGAAGTGGAATTGTCAAACACGAAAGCAGAAATGAACGTTGTGAAATTCAGAGAAGACGGAACAGTGATCAAATAAGCTTTTCCTTAAATAATCATAAGAAAGGTCTCGCTTCTGCCAGACCTTTCTTATTTTTATTAGGAATCACAAAATTTTAGCTTTGGGTACCAAAATCCTGTTAATTGAAGACGATCCGACTTTTGCAAAAATCGTAACTACTTTTCTGACCAAGAAAGGATACTTGATCAACTCTGCTTCAAACCTGAAAGCCGGAGAACAGCTGTTGCAATCGGAAAAGTTTGATTTATTGCTCCTGGATTACCGGTTACCCGACGGAATCGGTTTGGAACTGATCACTAAAATGGGCACTAAATTCCCGGTATTACCTATTGTGATCATTACCAGTTTTGATGATGTGCGAACAGCCGTAAAATCGATTCAATCAGGTGCCTTTGAATACATCATCAAACCCATCAATCCGGATGAACTCCTTCTGGTGATCGAATCTGCATTGGATAAAAAAGAACCGGATAAAAAGCCCGAACAAAAACCCAACACAGCTCAGCAATTCATCAAAGGCGAAAGCGTGGTTGCAAAAAAACTTTACGAATATGTCGACCTGGTTGCTCCTACTGAGATGTCGGTAATGATTATCGGTGAAAGCGGAACCGGAAAAGAACACATTGCGCGTTCCATCCACAATCAAAGCAAACGTTCCACAGGGCCCTTTATAGCTGTTGATTGCGGGGTTCTTTCGAAAGAACTTGCAGCCAGCGAATTATTTGGTCATGCAAAAGGTGCTTTTACAGGCGCATTGCAGGATAAAGTCGGAGTGATGGAAAAAGCGAACGGCGGAACGTTATTCCTGGATGAAATTGGCAATCTAGGCTACGACGTACAAATCAAATTACTTCGCACACTCCAGGAGCGCACTATTGAGCCAGTTGGAAGCGGTAAAAGCATTCCGATTGATATCCGGCTGATCAGTGCAACAAACGAAAACCTGCTCCAGGAGATCGGATCCGGGAATTTCAGGGAAGATATTTATCACCGTATCAATGAATTCAAGATACAGATGCCGGCATTGCGTGAACGCGGAGTTGACCTGGAACTTTTTATCCGATATTTTGTGGAACAGGCAAATCAGGAATTAGACCGTTCTGTCAAACGACTTTCTCCGGAAATCATCCAGGTATTCAAAAAATACGATTGGCCCGGAAACCTGCGTGAGCTTCGAAATGTGATCAAACGATCCGTTTTGTTGAGCAAAAACGATGAAATCGGGATCGAACTCCTTCCGGAAGAAATGATCTCACGTGCTCAGACAAGCAATCCGAATGATCTGAAATTGGTACAGGAAACAAACGAACGTGAACTCATCCTGAATGCATTGGTTCAAACGCGCTACAACAAAACGAAAGCGGCGCAGTTATTAAATATCGACCGGAAAACGCTTTACAGCAAGATGGAGAAGTATCAGTTGGATTGACTCTTACTTCAACCACGATTAAAATGACAAAGAATATTTACCGCAAAGATTCTGTGTTAACA
>DJFP01000206.1:956-8036 GCA_002432565.1 Flavobacteriales bacterium UBA5869 | reverse complement strand
GTCATGGTCGGAATAACTACTGCGATCAAAGACCACATATGGAGTGCGGCTCCGTAACTCATCGCGACACCGCCTAAACATCCTATAATTAATAATGTGATCGCAATTACTCCGAATCGGTATTGAGTTGCCAGATTTTCAAGTTTTATCCAGGTACTTTGTTTTATTTCCTTTGTTTCCATAATCTTCTGATTGTATAGGACAAAGGTCCGTATGAGGACAAAAAATTAAAATGAGCCAAATCACAAAAAAAGTTGATTTATCTCAACTTTTTGGTCTACTTGTTTATATTTGATTTAACAAATAAGAGTAAAAAAATTGGTTATGAAGAAGGTAAAATTGATGCTNNTTGGGTTATAATCAGCATTATTCTTTGTATTCGGATTATGACCGTGCCTATAACACTTCTTACGGAGCGTTTAATCTGCAAATGGAGTTCGGGATTCACAAGTACATTGGACTAGGATTTGTTGTAGGAGCTGAAGTTTCCGCAAGGACTGCCGGTTATTATTACGGAGGTGTTTACGCACCGGGGTATATCAAACCTTCCAATTCTCCTTACTGGAGTGTGGGTGTTCCGATCGGATTTATTGCTAATTTCCACTTTTTGCAATTGATCGCAGATAAAGCGGGAAAAGACTTTGCTAATTCATTGGACGTTTACGGTGGTTTAAATATCGGTAGCGGGCCGGTTTTCAGAAACGTTCGGGACAAATACGATAATGATCCTTACTATGATTCTCATGTAGGAGCTTTGTTCTTTTTCGGACCACATGTAGGTATCCGTTATTTCCCAAGCGAGAAAGTGGGTATTTATGCTGAAGCAGGTTACGGAAAGTCTTTAATTACCGGAGGTGTAGTTTTTAAAATGTAATGATCTATCAATCATAAAAAATGGGTGTCTCGGTTTAACAGAGACACCCATTCTTTTTTGTATTCAATTGTTTTATTACATCTTGATGAATGATTCGGAGTACTTTTCTCCGTTCTTCGTGTGAATGACTAAGAAGTAACGCCCAGCGGTCAAACCTGTAAGTGAAATTTTCGCGTCTTTCATTTCGGTGTTCATTACACGACCCCCCAATTGAGAGTAGATCTCGATACTGCTCGCATCCAACAGATCAAAATTCTCCACAGTTAAGTAGTCTGTTGTCGGGTTCGGATAAAGCGCAATTTTCTTTCCGTCAACTTCCAGTAAGCTTAAAGGATGTGAACCTTCTACTACTGTGATCGGTTCATTGATTGTTGGATTGTTGATCTGATCAATATGCCCGGAAGGCCATTTGATGAACATGGAATCGATCACCGTTGCAGTTCCCAAACCAAAATGTGCGTTCAGTGTGTTCATGTATCTGAAACCGTCACCGCTGCGGATATCACGGATCTGTTTTCCCCATGAACCGTAAATTTCCACACGCGCACCAATTCCGTTGGAATTACTTTCAATTCCCTGAAGGTTAATGGTAATCCAGTTGTTGTCATTTTTATCGCTCATATAAACCGTGTTCCCGTTTCTGATATCCAGGAATCCGTCGTTGTTCAAATCTCCTACGGCACCGTTCGTAAAGGGATAAACCATCGGGAAGAAAGTCATATCACCGTTTCCGAACATGATTTTATTCCCTCCGCCTAATACATCCGTGAAGCCGTCATTATCGAAATCAAAAGATACATGCTCGATATTCAAACTGGGATTGGTATCCCAACCTGATCCGGCAGTTACGTCTGAGAATGTTCCATTTCCGTTGTTTTTCATCAGTTTATGAGGACCATCATCTGTGGAACTGGCCCCAATTAAAGCATCCATCCATCCGTCGTTGTTGAAATCATTCCATGCTGAAGACCAGGTCTGGACAGGATCTGCCATATTGGAAGGGATGGAAACGTCGGTGAATACACCTGCTCCGTCATTTCTGTGCAACTCATTGATTTTTGCTGTAGAAGCACCACCACGGCATTTTGCGATGAAAAGGTCCTGGTCTCCGTCGTTATCGTAATCCATCCAGATCGAACCGTAATTCCCTCCTTCCGGGTGGTCACCTAATCCTCCCTGATGATAAGTCAGGTTCCCGCTTCCGTCGTTGATGTAGTAAACATTCGGATCGACGTCGTGGCAGGAAAAAGCATCCAGGTTTCCATCGTTATTGATGTCTACGAAGTTTGTGCGCTGACAGAATACATATTCGGTACCTGAAATTTCAGTATATCCTGTTCCTGTTGCATTTGCTTTCATAAATGTTACACCTGAACCGCCTCCGTAAAGCATGTCGTTGAAACCGTTCTTATCGATATCCCCGATTGCCATGCTCCAGGAAGGCTGGAACATCGTTGTAGAAGTCGGGATGTTATTTGTTACATAAGCTCCGCTGATTTGCTGATACAGGATTTGTACACTGGAGGCAGAAACAGTAACGATATCATCCAGGTGGTCTCCGTTCATATCTGTTGTTGCAAGTCCGTAATTCCCGCTGATAGCAGGGAAAGTATTTGCCGTAAAAGTAATTGGAGGTGTTGGAGGAACAACAATCGGACTTTCTGTTAATTCAAAGCTGAATCCGCTTGCTGACCATCGGTTGTCAAAAGCAATGGTGTATGTTGTTCCGGCTGTAACATTGAAAGAAGCCAGCGATGTTAAACCGCTCCCTCCGTCATCATCCCCGGAAACACAAACAAGTGATCCGCAAGTCCCCGAATAAACGTGGAATCGTGTATCGGCTCCTGCTGAAGCTGCTAAATCAGTTGTAATGGTAACCGTATAGTTTGCACCTGGCGTGTAAGTGTACCATTCGCCGGCGGTTACGTTCGTTAACCCGTTTAATGCGCAGGCGAGTGTCGGAGCTTCGGTTCCGTCAACAGCAGTAACGACATAAGTTCCCGCCGTGACCGGAAGGGCAGTAGCACAGGTATTTTGTGCCTGGGAAAGCAATGGCATTCCCATCAAAAGAAAAAAAGTAAAATTAATTTTCATAATTCTCGGTTTTAAGTTATCAATAGTGTATCAGTTACAGGTTTGTTTCCAGGCAATCCATTCTTCCAGCAGCTGCAGACCTTCTTCGTGAACGATGGTTCTGCCAAGTAACGGCATACGCTCACTTGGTTCAACGGATCCAAGTCGGTAATGCATCATGGAGCGGTTTTTATCATTTGGTTTAATAATGTAAACATAGGCAGCATCAATAACTTCTTCCGGTTCTACACATAAGCCTAAGTTAATGGGATCTGATGTTTCTGAAAATGCTAAACGCATTGGTCGGTAGGAACAATGTTTGTTTTCGGCATGGCAATGTGCACAATTGATGTCTACATAGGAGCGGAATCGTTGATCTACCGTCTTTGTTTGATCCATGTAATTCACAGTAGAAACAATGTTTCCGGGAAGATTATTCTGCAGATATCCGACAGCAACCAACTTTTGAAGCTGGTTTTGGGTGCCATCTTCGTAAGTGTAGTCAACATTCAGGTTCTGAGGTTTGATCCCGATCGGAATAGGTTCGTCATTTAATTTATGACAAGTGTGACATTCCGTTTGGTTTGGAATCCGGTAAGCGGTGCTTTTTGGAACACCATTTTCAAGCCAGCTGACGTTGGTATAGCTTCCGTTCATGTCCAGATAAGCTTCTGTTTGCTCAGTATTCCAAACATAATTGGCGAAAACCCAGCCGGATGATTTACGGATCATTATACGAGTTTCGATGATCCGGGTGTTTCCTGCCGGCTGCACATTGTCATAATAGAAGGTTTTGATCAATGCCGCTCCAACCGGAAGCTCAAGTACATTGTGATCACCGTTGTAAGTTGCCTGCGTTCCGTTTGGCATCCAAATGAAGCGTTTCTTATGGGCATAATCCGTGAAAAGACCGGATGCCGGCTGGTACGGAATCACTTTTTCAGCGGGTACCTGGTTTTTCATTTCACCTTCGAAAAAGCGGTAATCTGACAATTTGGTGTAGGGAACGGTGGTGAGATCCACAGAAACTCCCGTTTCTTCTTCCACCGGCGGATCAATAGGTTCCACTTTGGGTTTCTTTTTACAAGCAGGGACTGAAAAAAGCACCAAAGCCAGCGTGGCAATGGCACAAGCGGAGATTAACAGTCGGTTCCAATCAGTTCTTTTTCGGTTCATATAGCGTATTGTAGCTTTACCTTTCGGTAGGTCAGGGATAAGGTAATATTTATTTTGAATAAATGTTCTTTCCCTGAAATAATTGTTTTGTAGCTATATAGATACAACTTTGATAAAAATAGTTGCTTTGAAAGGCGGCTTTGTGAGAATTTTGTTGATTTATCAATTTGAGAATAAATTCTTAACAAGTTATTCCAGGTGTTGGAATTTAATCCTCTAACCACTTTCAGAAGTACACCCATTTTAAGGGCGCTTACCAGAAATAAAAATCCCTGATCTACCTTAGCAAATCAGGGACTTCAATGTATTTCATTTAAGGATTATCCTACCAGGTCCACGTTCAGAATATCATCTGTTTTGGTCACTTTCAATAATCCGTGTTTTGTCAATCCTTTGATACTTGTGTCCCAAGCCTTATTGCTCAGGTTAACGGATTCTTTCAAAGTAAGCAGGTTCATGCTTTTTTCACGTTGCATGATATCGAAGATCAATTGCTCGTTCTCGTTCAAAACTACTTTTACCACTTTCTCAGGGCGCATTTGCGGGAAGAACAGTACTTCCTGGATGGACGGATTGTTGGTCAGGTACATGATCAAACGGTCCATTCCGATTCCCAACCCGGATGTTGGTGGCATACCATATTCCAAAGCACGTAGGAAATCCTGGTCGATCAACCCGTTTGCTTCATCATCTCCTTTTTCGGAAAGACGCACCTGATCCTCGAAACGCTCGCGCTGATCGATCGGGTCATTCAATTCCGAATAGGCATTTGCGATTTCTTTTCCGCAAACCATCAACTCGAAACGCTCGGTTAATTCCGGATTGTCGCGGTGTGTTTTGCACAATGGCGACATTTCTTTCGGATAATCTGTGATGAAAGTAGGTTGAATGTAGTTTCCTTCACATTTTTCCCCGAAGATCTCATCGATCAATTTTCCTTTCCCCATGGTATCGTCAACAGCGATTCCCATTCCTTTAGCAGCGGCTCTCAATTCATCTTCTGATTTCCCATCGATATCGAAACCGGTGAAATCAATGATCGATTGACGCATCGTAACTCGTTTGTATGGTGCTTTGAAGCTGATTTTGTGTTCACCGAATGTACAATCTGCAGTACCGTTTACAGCTATTGCACAATGCTCCAATAAACGCTCTGTGAAATCCATCATCCAGTTGTAATCTTTGTATGAAACATAGATTTCCATGGCTGTGAATTCCGGATTGTGCGTTCTGTCCATTCCTTCGTTGCGGAAATTTTTGGAGAACTCGTAAACACCGTCGAATCCACCAACAATCAGTCTTTTCAGGTACAATTCATTTGCGATACGCATGTATAACGGAATGTCCAGGGCATTGTGGTGCGTAATGAACGGTCGTGCGGAAGCTCCACCCGGAATTGCCTGCAAAATCGGTGTTTCAACTTCCATGTAACCGGCGTCATTGAAGAAGTTACGCATAGCGGAGAACAATTTCGTGCGTTTTACGAATACCTCTTTCACTTGCGGATTTACAACCAAATCAACGTAGCGCTGACGGTAACGCAATTCCGGATCGGTAAATGCATCGTGTACATTTCCTTCGGCATCTGTTTTAGGAAGTGGAAGCGGTTTTAGGGATTTACTCAACAATTGGAATTCTTTCACGTTTACGGAAACTTCTCCTACTTGTGTTTTGAAGACTTCTCCTTTGATCCCGATGAAATCACCCAGGTCAAGCCATTTTTTGAACAAGTCGTTGTAAAGCATTTTATCTTCTCCNNCATACCGTTTTTCCTTCTTCAAAATTGTTCTTGATAGAAGCCGAATAATCGGTTACCGGGTAAAGTGCTGCAGGATATGGATCAATCCCCGCATCGCGTAAGTGCTGCAGCGTTTGTCGCCGCTGGATTTCTTGTTCTGATAATTCTTGTGACATTGTTTTAGATATTGTCTATTTTAATTAGTATTTAATTTTTTGTTCAAAAGTTGCCTTCGACTCCGCTCAATCACCTTCTAGGTGAATTTATTCAGGAAGTCTAAGGTAGCTGAGCGCAGTCGAAACTACCAATGCGGACAGCTGTCACACCCGTTCTTGGTTTTGATGTAGAACATCAGGCCCAAAGATACATTGTAGGAAGCTAATCCGAAAGCTTGTTTTGCACGCTGGTTACGATCATTTGCGCGGGTCTTGACTCCCGGAAGATGTGCAAAAGCCAATCCTCCTTCGGCCTGGATGAACACGTGTTTGAAAAATTCCAAACGTGCACTTGCATTTGCACCGATCCCGTAACCGGAAAGAGCTGTGGAGCGATTCGACTGTTGATTTGCAAACCAGAAGTTGGTGGTCGTTAACATCGGGCCGATATTCAACCCAACATTCCCGGTAATCGCAAACTGTCTTCTGTCGCCCAATTCAAGCAGGTCGAACGAACGCATCAATTCAATTCTCAGGTAGTTCAATCCTCCCGAATGCTCATAATGCAATTGGTTCGGGTCCACTAAAAGACTTTCCTGTGTATAATTCCCTTCCCACAGCGAATCTGCTCCGATATCAAAATGACCGTCCAAAGTGACTTCCTTGTCGTGGGCCATCACGTAATTGAAATGGTCAACACCAACAGACAGGGCCCATTTTTCCGTGAAATAATACCCGATCCGGAAATTGTACTGCGGAATGGTCATATTCATGGGATTCAAATACAGGTTTGCTCCGAATTTCGGCTGTCTGTCCGTCGCTCTCACACCACTGAGTTTGAAATCGTAATTAGACCCGATGAAATGGATTGTCGACGGAGTGTATGCAGTTCGATTATAGCCCCAATAGAAGAAAAGGGTACCTGCATTGGTACTTCTCTTCCGTTGATGTTTGCGGATTTGCGCATCAGCCGGGGTTGCAATCACTGCTAAAAGAACTAGGAATAACAGCTTTCTGTGCATGTTGATTTATTTAGTCATTTTAAGGAAGCTAACTTCTTTTTC
>DJFP01000206.1:739-939 GCA_002432565.1 Flavobacteriales bacterium UBA5869 | reverse complement strand
CCGTCAGTAACGTATTCCGCCTTATCAGCCTTGATACGTCCGTCTTCCAGTTCGATTCCGCGCATCAGCAATTCCAAATGTTCTTTTTGAACCGGTTTATCCGTTTCAACATGGTAAATCTTTGTTGCTTCATAACGCGGGTGGGTCAGCTTTTTCGCCATATCACCGTCGTTGGTAAACAACAGCAAACCGGTTGTGTC
>DJFP01000206.1:0-622 GCA_002432565.1 Flavobacteriales bacterium UBA5869 | reverse complement strand
ACTTTGTCGCCCTTCTTGATCTTGTACCCCAATTCGGTAATGATCTCACCGTTTACGGAAACCACGCCGGTCTGGATCAATACATCTGCTTCTCTGCGGGAGCAAACTCCGGCATTCGACAAATATTTGTTCAAACGAACATCGTCTTCGTTGAAAGTAGGCAATGGATCACCTTTGCGAACTTTCGGTTTAAAATACGGTTTTGAAGATCCTTCAGCCGCAGCGGGCTTCGAAGTGTTTTTCGGCTTTGCGCCTTTTAATGCCGGTTTCCCGGTTCTTGAAGAAGTTGGTTTAGAACCTCTTCCAGTGGTGGTACGGCCTTTCCCTGTACCTGTTTTTCTTGTGTTCATCACGAGCAGAATTTAATGTTTACTATCGCAGTAGACGGCAACATCGCTTGTGCTAAAGCTTCAGCGACGGCACAAAGATAAGACGTTTCGGTCAATTTTGTTACATAACTGAAAATCAACTTATTTAATTGAGAATTGGAAATGGGAAAAATTGAGAAGAGAAGGTTTAGTATTTCATAAGTAGGTGCGCGATTAATCGCGTACCTACTGTGTTGTATTTTTAGTTACGTCGAAAACGCATCCTCAATATGCTCCAGTTTCGTGCGGAACTG
>DJFP01000108.1 GCA_002432565.1 Flavobacteriales bacterium UBA5869 | reverse complement strand
TATTTTTGGTTATCCCGTTTCTTCTCTTCCTCTAGGTCTTCATTGAGGATGTCCATTACTTCGATGGCGTTCTTGAGCCTGTCAACTTGTTCCTTATGCTTAGTTTCGTTTTTCTTTACCGATCGACGATTCACTACCATAAGCACAGAAATAGCAACACCGGTAAGCGCCACAGAAGTCAAAACATAGAGTAAAGTTGTCTTATCCATCAGTGTTTAGAGCAATACGACCTTCCTTTTTGAGCGCAGTTTCCACATCGTTTCTTTGTGCTTTTGGCTGTGGCCTTACATTGACCATACTTGCATCCGTAAGATGTTTCTGGCTTCGTTGCCTTTGTTTCGAAATTTCCAGACGCAAAGCCTAAGAATCCGATTGACAACGCTGAAATGATGATAAACGATTTCATGATAGTGGATTTTATATACAGATAGTATTACTTCTTTTTGACTATCTCGATCTTCGAAAAGTCAATGTCTTCATAAGCTACGAATAAACCATCAAGATTGTTTGTGAAGTATCCGCCGAAAACGCCGTAACTTGCATAAGACTCAGATCCAGATAGACGTACCGAGCAAAATCGATTGTTCAGTGACAGGTATTTGAGCAAAGTGTACATATCTGAATTGAGTGTTTCAACTGCAATTTCTGTAATAGAACCTCCCGAGTTTACATTTCTTGTCGGGCTTGAAATGGACATTTTAGCGGTAGACACGAGTGTGTCATCGCCATCTTGAACAAATCCGAACGCGATGCTTATGCTTTCCATGAATAGCCAGGAAGAAGCGTTATATTCAATCTTCATTCGGACATTTGATTTGATTATTTCGCCATTTACCTTCGTTAAATCGAAGTACAGGAACATATAGGAATCTCTGAGTCGAACCGGCGCAGAAGTCACATAGAAACTTTGCCCGTGGACATCATAACTTCCAACGGCCCCAACGTCTTTAGCGGCTTTTTTGAATGCTTTGATTTCATCTTTCGAGAATTGGCAGTAGGATATTCCGGTGAGCATAACTATCACCACAGTAAGCAACAGGCTAGTCTTCATAGATATTGATTTTAGAATAATGATTGTCAAATATATGAAACTACCTGTATACGGGTAGCATTTTCCATGTAAAAAGATTTTTATTCGCCTATTGTGAATGCTTTCAGCGAACAATATCGTAAGGCACTGGCAGACAATGTGCGCAGGATCCGGAGGGAAAAAGGGCTAACACAGGAAGACTTAGCAACGGACTCCGGGCTATCAAACTCACGCATTGGTGAAATCGAACAACAGAAGGGAAATCCAGAATTTGAGACACTATGCAAGATTGCGTCAGCTCTGGATGTAGAATTATCCGATCTGTTTCAGATGAACCGGGATAATTGATCAAGGTTCTATATTTGAACCAACCATACACACTGAATTATGAACACATTTGAACGAGTTGACATCTACGATAAAGACAGCGATCGCCACTATTATTTAAGCGAGATTGAGCTTATGGCAGCGACAGGAAACATGGATTTGCTGAGATTAGTAAATGAATTGACGCTAGATGAAGACATTTACCCTTTGCTATCATCATTAAATGAAAGTGGAAAATCACTATACATAACGACAGACAAATCACACAAGGTTATTTTGAGCCATTCGATTGAATAATCCTTTCCTCTTCCTCCGCTTCTATGTGGGCTAAGGTGCGATCAAATGATTCCTCCATTTCCTTGTTCTCATAGCCAATCAATTTGGAGATCTTCAATGTTAACAGTCCAGATAAGGACATGTCTTTTGTTTCCTTGTAAATAACCTCGAACAAGTCACCTCGCACTATTCCTCCACTAAGTCTTATGTCTTGGGGCTGATATTTCATGGAATGATTTTTTGCTGTTTTCATATTCGATTCTTCCCCCATGGTCATAAGCCTAATTGCTTTGATGAATAATTGATAGAACAACCATTAGATGCGTTTGGTGTGCCTTTGTGGTGCATTTTGTAAATTAGTCAACCTGTTAAAGCTAGAACAATGAAAAAACTACTACCCCTCGTATGCCTTCTCCTGGCATTAAATGCCTTTTCGCAGGATTACTCCCGCGCCAAAGTCCTGACTGGTCCCAACGGCCTGCAGCAGCTCACCGATANNCGTATTTCATCAGCGACCTTTCTTCTGAAGAGATCCAGCAGATCCGCGATGCCGGTTTTACGGTCGAGATCCTGATCGCCGATGTGGTACAATTCTACAAAGACCGCAATCTGACGCAAACCGAGCCCACACGTAACGCAGACTGTGAAGGAATGCCCGGCGGTGGAACTTATACTCCTCCGACCGTTCCGGCCAACTTCAACCTCGGTTCTATGGGCGGTTTCTATACCTACCAGGAATTCCTCGACGAGATCGATGCCATGGCGGCGCAATTCCCGAATCTGATCACCGTTCGCGATTCCATCAGTACGTTTCTGACACATGAAAACCGCCCGATCTATTGGATGCGCATGTCGGACAATCCCAACGACGACGAAACCGAGCCGGAAGTGCTTTACACGGCCATTCACCACGCCCGTGAACCGAATTCGCTTTCGGCCGTGATCTTCTATATGTGGTACCTGCTCGAGAATTATGACAACGATCCAGAGGTTCAGTACCTGCTCGACAACACCGAGCTCTATTTCGTTCCGATGATCAATCCCGAC
>DJFP01000183.1:3338-11121 GCA_002432565.1 Flavobacteriales bacterium UBA5869 | reverse complement strand
TGTTTTACTCCATTTATATCTTGATACTTTTCGTGCCCTTTTCCTGCAATCAGGATAATGTCTTTTGCCTGCGCCAGGGAAACTGCCGTTTTAATTGCCTGGTCGCGATCCAAAATGGAAAGCACTTTCATTGTTTGGTGTGCTCCTACCCCCGCTTCCATCTGTCTTAAAATCTCAGCAGGATCTTCCGTACGCGGATTATCCGAGGTCAATATGACTTTATCACTCATTTCACAAGCGATCCTTGCCATCTCAGGTCTTTTCAACGCATCCCTGTCACCCCCGCAACCAACAACTGTGATCACCTGCTCATTCCTGGTGCGGATATTTTCGATTGTCTTCAATACATTTTCCAAAGCATCCGGCGTGTGTGCATAATCCACAACAGCTGTAATGTCCGTTGCACTTTTTGTGAACTGGAACCGCCCGTCGACTGCTTCTAAACTGCTCAAGACCGTCAATACTTCCGTCGAGTCTGAACCCAGCAGCTGGCTGATCCCATAAACCGTTGCAATGTTGTATGCATTGAAATCACCGATCAGCCGTGTCCACAATTCAATTCCATTTACCGTAAGCAGTAAGCCGCTAAAGCTGTTTTCCAATACTTTTACTTTGAAATCGGCATGTGTTTTTAAGGCGAAAGTGGAAACTTTGGCTTTGGTATTCTGCACCATTACCATTCCGTTCTTATCATCGGCATTCACCAGTGCAAAAGCATCTTTATTCATTCCATCAAAGAAGGCTTTCTTCGCTGTGATGTATTCTTTAAACGTTCCATGATAGTCCAAATGATCGTGCGTGATGTTCGTAAACGCGCCGCCCTTAAAAACCAATCCTGCAATGCGATTCTGAGAAACTGCATGAGAACTCACTTCCATGAAACAATGCGAACACCCTTGCGCAACCATGTCTGCCAATAAAGCATTCAAAGCGATTTGATCCGGAGTAGTATGCGTAGAAGGGATCACTTCTCTTCCTATCAAATTCACCACCGTTGAAAGCAGTCCCACTTTGTATCCCAATCCGGTATACAAATCGTGTAAAAGTGTTGTAGTGGTGGTTTTTCCGTTAGTCCCGGTAATTCCCACCAACTGTAAAGAGTGAGAGGGATAATCGTAAAACGCATGCGCCAACTCCCCCAGAGCCAGAGCTGTATTCGGAACGATCAACAGGGTTACGCCGTTCGGAACGTCAACAACGCGCTCCGAAACAACGACCGTACACCCTTTCTCAATAACCTGAGGAATGAAATCATGCGCATCCACCTGCGTACCTTTTACAGCCACGAAAAGCGTCCCCGCAGCTGCCTTTCGGGAGTCAGAAACAAGCGCAGAGATTTGCGCTTCAGCTGGTCCTACCCACTGAGTCACTTTCGTTGCTTTTGCTAATTCATTGACTGTTTTCATTCCAATATTAATTCCATTAACCCTCCGGCCACCGCTGGCGATCCCGCAGGGATTGTTTGTTTTACTACTTTTCCGCTTCCGCGTATATACACATGCATTCCCAGGCGTTCAATCAGGTAAACCGCATCTTTAGCTGTTAATCCTGTAACACTTGGAACTGTTGTTGAAGAAATTTTTCGGGGAACAATCGAAATGTGCGATTCCGAAACGCGCACCCGCGACCATTCGCTGTAAGCATCCATTTGATAAGGCAAATGCAAGCGCTTTAAAACCACTAACAAGTCATTGATATTTCCATCCTTAATCAGTGGAGCATCTTTGATACGTTCTTTCTCTTCGTTGATTGCTTTGTGGTAATTCAAAGAATTGGAGTAAACTTTATTCGCAATAGCAGAGAATACTGTTCCCGAAACCGTTGCTCCATAAATATCTTTAGAAGGCGCAGCAACAACTACGATACACGAGTAAAGCGGTTCATCTGCCGGAAAATATCCCACGAAAGAAGCCTGGTAAGTTTTGTTTCCCTCTTCTCCGTAACGACCATCGGCATTTTGTACCACAGCCGTTCCCGTTTTCCCGGCAATATCAAATAAGGCCGACTTCAAAGCACTTCCCGTTCCACGTTTCACAACTCCCTTCAAACATTCCTGCATCAAACGCAATGTTTTATCCGAACAAATCTTCGGACGAAGAACGATAGGTTTATAGGATTTCACAATGCGCTGACCACGTCGAATATGCTCTACAAATTGCGGACGAACCAATGTTCCGTTATTCGCAACGGCATTGTAGAAAGCCAGTGTTTGCAAAGGTGTCTGCTGAACTTCATAGCCGATCGACATCCACGGAAGCGAAATTCCCGACCATTGCTTAGTTCCCGGCGAATACAAGGTTGGCCTGGGCTCACCCTGCAAATCAATTCCCAATGAATCTCCTATCCCGAAGGTTCGTAAACGATCGATGAACACTTGCGGCTCTCTGCGGTAAGCATTGTTAATCACTCGCGCAATCACATTGGAAGACAATTCAAAAGCCCTGCGAACAGTGATACGACCGTATCCGTAAGGATTAGAATCCGTTAGTTTCAAATCATAGAATTGGTATTCACCAACCGCATTTACCGTATCATCGAGCGTGATCTTCTGATCTTCCAAAGCAGCCATTAATGAAGCCAGCTTAAATGTTGAACCAGGAACTTCCTTGGTACCTATTGCATGGTTGTACAACTCGTAATATTCTCCGTCGGAAGCCATTTGAAGGTTTGAAACCGCACGTACAAAACCGGTCTTCACATCCATTACGATCACGCAACCACTTTTTGCGCCCTGGTTTTTCAACTGGCGGTACAATTCCGAGTGTGCTACCTCCTGGATTTCCATATCAATGGAAGTAATCAGGTCTGCTCCTTCAATAGGCTCGCGGATCATTTTCCCGGTTTTTTTCCAGCCGGAAGAAATGCGCTGTTCAACTTCTTCACCCGGCTCACCTGCAAGGATCTCATTGAAAGCACCTTCAATACCAACACGCAACTCTTTCGAATTCCCGTTGTTCTGATAATAACCCAATGTTCTTTTCAGAATCTCACCATGCGGGCGCTTTCTCAAAATCGTTTCATCCGTGTCGATCAATCCGCCTTTATTCCTTCCCAAATTGAAAATCGGAAGTTTTTCCAGAAGGTGCCTTTGCTCGTTGGTAGCTTTCAGTTTAATAGTAATATACCTTCTCCCCCTCGCCCGTCCCTTACGGATGTAATTTTCAAAATCACGCGCGGAAGTTTCAGGAAAAACCTTACTTAACCCCTCACACAAAGCACCGATCTCCTTGTCAAAAATCTCCTGATCCACAACAGTAGGATCCATGTGTATGTCAAAGAACGACACCGACGTAATCAGCGGTGTATAATTTCTATCAAGAACCTCCCCCCGCCGCGGATATTTTTTCACCGCTCTTGTTGGGATCTTCTCTTTTGTTGCCGTAAACAATGAAGCACTGCCTTCAGACTGTATCATGATTGTTTTCACAATCACAACAATCAAGGCAATGAAAAAACCTATGTAAACCAGGTAAGCCCGCCACATCAAGTCTTTTTTATCACTCATTGTCTTTTCGCTTTAATCGTATCACCTTCACCGGATTGACCGTCTCTTTCAATCCGCGCTTCTCCAATGCCTGAACCAGGCGGTAACGGGAAGTCGACTCTTCTAAACGCGCCTTGTTCTCAATATATTCAGCAGTCTGCGCATCCACGTCCGCCTGCAAATCCGTAATATCCTTTTGCAACTGTTTTCCGTAATAGCCTTTTGCCACCATCAGCATCAGCAGGAACAAAATGAAGAAGATGAACGTCAGGTTATTCAACACAAAATCCCGGGTTAAAATTTCCCCGTTCAAAACCTGGATCAACAAGTTCTGACGCTTTGGTTTCGCACTTCCAGCCGGCTTCGCTTTTGTATCTGCCTTTTTATCTGTATAGGTATTCGTTTTCGCATTCGTTTTTTCGCTGGCAGTAGCGGCCTTCTTTGAAGGCTTCTTACCCGACTTTTCATTTACGGGGATATCCGTCGAATACTTTTCTCTGGGAGCCTTACCACATACAGCATCCATCGGATTTACACCCTCCCGTTCTCTGTACTCATTTTCCATCCGTCACTCTTTTAGCTATTCTCAACTTCGCACTACGCGCACGTGTATTCCGCTGAATCTCTTCTTCACTCGGAAGAATCGGTTTTCGATTTACCTCTTCAAAAGGCTTCAGCACTTTCCCGAAAAAATCCTTTTCAATCGAACCGTCCAGGTTCCCGCGTTTCATCAGGTTTTTCACCAAACGGTCTTCCAGGGAATGATAAGACATCACCACCAAACGAGCCTCCGGTTTTAACACCTCAGCTGTCTGAAGCAGAAACTTCTCCAGCACATCCATTTCCTGGTTCACCTCTATACGAAGCGCCTGGAACACCTGCGCAAAGAATTTATGATCCTTAAACTTCGGAGCAACAGGCATTAAAGCCTCCATCAACTCACCGGTGGTCTTTATTTTCGATTTATTCCGTGCTTTCACCAACTCGACAGCTGTCTTGAAAGGATGATCCAATTCGCCGTATTTTCTAAAAATTGCAGCCAACTGTTCTTCATCGTAAGTCTGGACAATTTTCGCAGCTGTAAAATCACCGGCCTGGTTCATACGCATGTCCAACGCTTCATTGGAACGAATGGAAAAACCGCGCTTCGCATCATCAAACTGATGAGAGGAAACCCCCAAATCAGCAAGAATTCCATCAACAGCCGGAATACCCAAAACTCGTAAGTGATTTTTTAGAAAAGCAAAATTGGCCGCTACAAAATGGAAATTCGGAGCTTCCCATGCATTTGCACGCGCATCCGGATCCTGATCAAAAACAATCAGCCTGCCTTTTGAAGAAAGTTTTTTGAAAATTGCACGGGAGTGACCACCACCACCAAAGGTAACATCAACGTAAATCCCGTCCGGATTGATATTCAATCCATCCAGACACTCCTGCAACATGACAGGCACGTGGTATGTCGCATCATCATTCGTCATCATTCCCCAAATCACCCATTACTTCATCTGCCAAATCAGCAAAATCAGCCATGTTCCCATCGATCAACTCGAAGTATTTGGACTTGTCCCAGATCTCAATTCGGTCGTTGTATGCAATCAGCATCACATCTTTATCCAAACCAACACGTTCCATGAGCATTACCGGAATCAAAACACGCCCGGCATTATCCAGCGCGATTTGTTTTGCCCCCTGATGGAACAAACGGTAGAACATACGGTTCTGTGGCTTAAACAAATTCAGCTTTGACAGTTTTACCGACAACTTTTCCCATTCGTTCATGGGATAGAGAGTCAAACATTCTTCAAAGCCTTTATTCAACATGAATTGTTCCTGAGCTTCCGGAGAGAGTTGTTTGCGCAAACCGGCAGGGAAAAGAAATCTTCCTTTTCCGTCCAGCTTCACCTCAAATTCTCCGACAAGTCCAGCCATAGCTATTAATAATGGGTAAAATTAGGGAGAATCACCCACTTTTTACCACCAAATTACACTTTGTTGATAACTTCTAACGTAATCAACCCATACAAGGTTACAACAATTTTTACAAAAGCATTGTTTTTACTGAATTTTCAAGATCTTAAGTATTGGTGGTAAAAAGTGGTAGAGAATGTAAAATTGTGGAAAAATAGTGATTTTATAGCATGAAGATTTTGTCACTTACAAAGGAGATGAAAAAGTTAAAAATCAACGAGTCTTTAGAAGCTACTATGAGCATGGTTCAGGTTCAAATCTGAGGACGAACTATAAATAACCGACAGGAATCTATATTAATCAGACACAAACTTGATGATTTATTAAATAAAATCACTTTAAAAAAAACATCAGATCAAATCTACTTTATTGATTTTTAAATTATTAACCGCTTCACCCTTTATGCAAAATCGTTTTACTTGCGGAAAACCACATTTGCATTTTCAGTATTTATACGGTTGCACAGGCTTTACAAAGTATTTACCTTTGTCAAACACTATTCGCAAAAAGAGTCGGAAAACTGATTTAGGCACAGCGTTTGTCAAGGAAACAGGAGCGTGTCTGGCAAGTATTAGATGACTTTTAAAAAATTGAATATGACTGGGAAATTTAGATCAACAATTAATTTTCCAGTCTATTCACCAGGAAGACACTATTCGATACTAAAGATAGAAAGTGCTTGCTATTCAAACAGCGCAAAATAGCAAGTCTTTAAGATACTCTTACGCAAGAGTTAGTTAGGTTAAGTTGTAGTAGAAAAGCCTCGTTAGCGATATCGGGGCTTTTTCTTTTTTGCTTCAAATGCAACCGATCCTTATTGGAGACAAGTAAAACAAGTGTGCAGTTAAGGCTCTAAAAATGTTCTCCAAAAATCAGGAAGCGGTACCTGCAAAGCGATTTGATCTCCTGTAAACGGATGTTTAAACTTCAAACTACTGGCATGCAGGAACAATTCATGGATTCCAAGCTCATTTTGAAAATAATGGTTGTGATGCCGATTCCCGTATTTGGGATCATTGATAATCGGATGAGNNGGAATCATTTCCACCAAACTGTAACGCTGCTTTTCATAAGGAGGAATAACATAATTCCGGTCAAAATGCTCTAAACATCTAAATTTCGTGAGTGCTTCCTTATAATTACCCCGATCATTTTTCACCGGTGAACTGATCTCTCCTTCAGCTTCCAAATGGCCCCGCAACAGCGCCAGGTACTTCTTCTCGATTGCCCCGTTCTCAAATAAACTCTGGAAATCAGACACCCAGGCAGGTTGTTTTGCAAACAACAGCAATCCGGACGTTTTTCTATCCAGGCGGTGCACCGGACAGGCTTCAGACCATCCCTGCTCCCTGATCAAATCAGTCAAGGATATTTCTTCGATGTTCCGCGCATAGTAAGAATGGTGTACGATCAGGTTATTCGGCTTAAAAACCACCAAACACCATTCGTCTTCAAAAAGCACTTTAACTGATTCTTTGTTCAAAATCCCCACGTAAGCCAGCAAAGGTATTCCGAAAATTCAGAAACAAAAAACGTGGAAGATAACTCTCTCCCACGTTTACAGGTTGGTTTTGGTTTTAATTATTCGATTGTAACGGCCAATTGGTTCACACGTTCTTTTCCGAAGTAATAATTTTTTCCGTTAATTGTTGCCTGCATTAATTTGTAAGGAACAATCATCACCACCGAACTACCGGCACTTAATCCGCTCAACTCAGAAGCTGAGAACGTACAGGAGTTAGCACTTCCAACAACCGTTTTAGATACATTTCCTACCATAAACAGGGTGGAATCAGCTCCAGAAACATTAGATGAAGTCAACGTATAACCGTTTGCTCTGTTTACAGTAGCAGAACTTGTAATTGCTGATCCTGTTGGGAACACCAGCGAACCCGCATCATATGTAAATCCGGTATGTCCGCTTCCCCCTGCAACAGACCAATCCGTAGCGGAAGAGAAATCCAATCCGGTAGGCATTGTTTGACCCGGGGTAAAAGTATATGCATTATTAGAAGTTTTTGTCAGGTTTTGGGAATTCACCGAAACAGCGCCCACATCTACTAAATCAGTTGTTCCGTTCATAAAAATCCCCACCGCAGTACCGATTTCAATAGTAAAGCCCTGAACTGTACTGGAAGATTTGATCGCCCACATAACACCGTCGGCGTTGGCTGGCACAGGCGTTGTGCTCCCTGCCGGTGTACTTACGGGGGCTGGAGTCGGTTCTTCAGGGATAATATCTTCTTTTTTACAGGCAGATATAACCACACTTAGCGAACAGAGCAAAACAAATAAGGTTGTTTTTGAATTTTTCATAGGATATCATTT
>DJFP01000183.1:0-3324 GCA_002432565.1 Flavobacteriales bacterium UBA5869 | reverse complement strand
TCAGTCGCGACTGATCACTACCAAGCCAAATTATTCTCGTAACTTTGCAGCCAAATACAAATAAGCAATGATTATCAAAGAAGCCAAATTCGTTATCAGTAATACCGATATTAAACTTTGTCCGACAGATGGAAAACCGGAATATGCATTTATCGGAAGATCGAACGTAGGAAAATCTTCTTTGATCAACATGTTAGTCGATAAAAAGGACCTTGCCAAAACTTCCGGAAAACCGGGAAAAACACAGTTAATCAATCACTTTTTAATCAATGATGAGTGGTATTTGGTCGATCTTCCGGGTTACGGATATGCAAAAGCCTCCAAATCGAGCAGAAATCAGTGGGAAAAATTCATTTCCGAGTATTTGACCAAGCGGGAAATGCTGATTAACATCTTTGTTTTGATCGATTCACGTTTGGAACCACAAAAAATCGACCTGGAATTCATGACCTGGTGTGCTGAAGAACAGCTGCCTTTCTCTATGGTCTTTACCAAAATCGACAAACTTTCCAGCTCAGCACTTCAGAAGAACCTTGCAGCTTATAAAAAAGAAATGTTGAAGTATTGGGAAGCCCTGCCCCCGGTATTTACAACTTCCAGCGAATCACAATTCGGACGTGAAAAGCTTTTGAATTACATTGAACAGATCAATACCGATCTATTTAACAGCAAGAACTAATTCAAAATGTTGAATGCTAAAACCGTCCTTTTATTGTAATAGAGATGGTATCATCCAACTTAGTGAATTCGAAATCCGGAAAGTCATGCAGCAGTTTTTCATTGGAAAATTTGGAATCATTTTGCGAGCTCCGAGCACTTTCTTTGGTGATTGTAGGTCTTTTCCCCCGGATCCTTCCGATAATTCCTGATAAACGCCAGGCTAAGCCCGTTAAGAATGGTCCTGCCAATTTAGATGGGGCTTTAACTCCCAATTGCCTACAAATCCGGTCGAACAATTCTTTGAATGTCAAATTGGAACCGGTTACCAGGTAGCGCTCCCCTGTCTTTTCTGTTTCAATAAGTCTTAGGATCACCGCTGTAACATCCCGCACATCTACAAACGCATTGGAACCCTTCGTATAGTACTTCAATCCTTCATGGAGGGTTCTAAAGATTTTGAGCGAGCTTTCTTCCCATGAGCCGGGACCAAACATCACACTCGGATTTACAATTGAAACATTCAAGCCTTCTTCACTTGCCCTCCAGACTTCCTTTTCCGCACTGAATTTTGACAGCGAATAACCGCTTACCTCATCATTAGGATTCCATCTGTTGCTTTCGCGTTTTAAACCATCGGTAAATTGAGAATCACTTCCAATAGCAGCAGTGGAAGAAACATAAATGAATTGGCTAACATTAGCATCCAGTGCGAAATTGACCATATTGGCGGTTCCACGTCTATTGACTTTGAAAAGCACATTAAAATCCCTGCGGTGAAAAGAAACAAGAGCTGCACAGTGAACCACTTTTGCGATGCCAACCAGAGAATCCGCCACGTCCGACAGGTCAAGGACATCTCCCTTAAACCAGTACAGATTTTGAAGCAGTATCTCTTTTTCTTCCGGATAATAAAAATCCAGCAATCGATAAACAACCTGTTTCCTTGCCTCATCACGATATAGTGCTCTTACCTCATAGCCTTTATGAAGCAATTCAACCACTACATGTGATCCGAGAAGTCCAGTTGAACCGGTTACCAAAATCATGCTTTTACAAATGTAAGCAGGATTCTTGAGTGTAAAATGGAATGGTGTGTTTATTAATTTGAATATTTTATCAGAAAAAATGAATATTTAACTGTTTTGGGAAAACAACAGATTTTTTTAATTAATTGAATTGTGCTTACCTTTGATACATGAAATGGAAAAATCTACTACAAGTCATTTCAATTCTTGCGTTTATGAGTTCATGCCAGTCGGAATATGAGCGCCAGGTTGAGCATGCAAAAAAATTAGTTGAGAAAGAGCGGAACTTACTGAACCAAATGGGAGAAATGGAAACCATTTCTTACAGTTATGCGGCCCTTGAAGCTATTCAAAAGGAACTTTCATTCCGCGCACATCTTTCCGGGAATGAAGAACTCTTCAATGAACAGATTGCTGATTACCGAAGTGATTGCGAAATCAGGGTTAGTGATGATCAAAAACTTATTTCAAAGTTCCCTTAGTCAATCTTCAACTCTGTTAAGGGATCCCAAAAAACTTCTTTCCAATTAACGATTTGGTCGTTCTCAACGGAAATACCATCCATGAGAAGCAGTTCTTCCATTTGTGTGGGTGTTTCAAAATGCATTTTCCCTGTCAACATGCCATTTCGATTTACCACTCTCTGAGCAGGTATATCCGGAATAGTATGCGCGGCGTTCATTGCCCAACCAACCATCCGGCTCCCACTTTTTGCACCCAGGTATTTGGCAATGGCACCGTAAGAAGTCGCTCTTCCCTTCGGGATTAATTGTACAACCTGGTACACCCGGTCAAAAAAATCGGCATTTGCTTCTGAGAGTTTGATGGGTTTTACCATGCTTTAAAAGTAGAAAATGTTCAAAAAGGTTCAAAGGGTTAACGCAAAATACTTTTAAGGGGTTATTTGAACTTTTTATCGAAATAATGTAACATTCAAAATTTTCGGGAATTATAAGGTTAAATCCAAAATACCATGAAAACCTTAGTTTTACTAAGTGGACTATTCCTTATTTCCACTTCGTTACACGCACAAATGTCGGAACCACCGGAAGAGAGTCAATTATTACCTTCCTGGGACTTAAAAGTTTATCCGAATCCAACCAGTGACTTATTAATGGTTACTTCCTCTATCGAGATTAAAGACATTACTTTGATAGATCTGAACGGCCAGGTTCTGAAAAATCATGCGATGCCAAATTGGTGTTTCTCATTACATGATCTTCCGCAAGGATGGATTTTTGTATACATCGAAAGTGTCGATGGCCGTATCGAAAAGAAAAACGTTTATAAGAATTGACAATATCGGTAGGTACGCAACGCATTGCGTGCCTACTTTTTTATCCGGAATTCATAAGCATATTTTACATTTGTAAGAAAACGAATCATGAGAGCGCTTCTTACCATTGCCTTACTGCTTATTTCCAATTCATTCATGACTTACGCCTGGTACGGGCATTTAAGGGAAAATCCGGAAGCAAAGAAAACCGGTTTTTGGGTGTTCGCCACAACAATCCTGATCAGCTGGGGAATTGCTTTTTTTGAATACATTTTCATGGTTCCTGCAAACAAACTGGGATACCAGGGGAATGGCGGTCCGTTTTCACTTATACAGTTGAAAATTATCCAGGAAGTTGCTTCC
>DJFP01000278.1:3034-3800 GCA_002432565.1 Flavobacteriales bacterium UBA5869 | reverse complement strand
GCTTACGCAGACCTTGCTATGCCGTTTGCGTGCCGCTGAAGCTTTAGCAGAGGCGCAAGCGGCTTTGCGAAGGCTAAGAGCTACAGCAAAGGCGCAGCGAAGTCGAAGACACATTTGTTTTAACGAACGGTTTTCTCCAGCATCGGCACGAAACTAAAGTTTCCGAACACTTCTTCTTTGTATTCCGTTTCTGAGATTTTAGTAATCCGGTGCATTTCCTGTGAATCCAAGTCACCTACAGGAATTACCATCATACCTCCTACTTTCAACTGCTTCACCAATTTTTCGGGAATAAAGGGTGCTCCGCACGTCACCAAAATCTTATCAAAAGGTGCAAATGTTTCTTTTCCTTCGTAACCGTCACCGAAAAACAATTTGGGTGTAAACCGGAAGTGATCGATGATCTTCTTCGCTTTGATGTGTAGTTCTTTCTGACGTTCTATCGAAAATACTTTCATTCCCATGGAGCATAAAATACAGGTTTGGAATCCGGATCCCGTACCAATTTCAAGCACCTTCTCCCCTTTTTTCAATTCCAGGATCGAAGTCTGGAAAGCAACCGTGTACGGATGGGAAATCGTTTGTCCTGCACCGATCTGGAAAGCCACATTCGAATAAGCCTGCTGCTCGAACACCAAATCCAGGAAAAAATGCCTCGGAACCGCATCAAAAGCTGTTAATACACGTTCATCCGTAATTCCTTTTTGACGCAATTGATCAATCAACTGCTTTCTCATTCCCTTGTGCTTGTAAGTATCTTGCATCC
>DJFP01000278.1:0-2954 GCA_002432565.1 Flavobacteriales bacterium UBA5869 | reverse complement strand
TGAAAATCTCCCGCATGGAGTCGGAACTAGCTTCTATTATGAAAGGTGGTGGTGAAAAACGCATCGCCGCACATCATGAAAAAGGAAAAATGACAGCCCGTGAGCGAATTGACATGCTGCTTGATGCGAATACCCCGCGCTTCGAAGTCGGTGCTTTTGCCGGAATGGGAATGTATAAAGAACACGGCGGATGCCCTTCTGCCGGAGTTGTGATGGTGATCGGAAAAGTTTCCGGGAAACAATGTATTGTGGTCGCCAATGATGCAACTGTAAAAGCCGGAGCCTGGTTCCCGATTACCGGGAAGAAAAACCTCCGCGCCCAGGAAATTGCCATGGAAAATAAACTTCCGATCATCTATTTGGTGGATTCGGCAGGAGTTTACCTTCCGATGCAGGACGAAATTTTCCCGGATAAGGAGCATTTCGGACGTATTTTCAGAAACAACGCCGTAATGAGTTCCATGGGAATCACTCAAATTGCAGCCGTAATGGGAAGCTGTGTTGCCGGTGGCGCATACCTTCCGATCATGTCGGATGAATCTTTGATCGTTGACAAAACGGGAACTATCTTCCTGGCCGGATCTTACCTGGTAAAAGCAGCTATCGGTGAAAACATCGATAACGAAACACTTGGCGGAGCAACCACTCACACGGAAATCTCGGGAGTTTGTGATTACAAAGTTGCAAACGACGAAGAATGCCTGAAAACGATCCGCAAAATGATGAGCCAGATCGGAGCTCCTGAATCTGCAGGATTTGACCGCATTGAGTCGGTTGCACCGAAGGAAGATGCTAAAAAAGTATATGGAATCCTGCCCTCAGAAAGAGCAAAACCATACAATGTCCACGATATTTTGGATTGTATTTTTGACGAAGGAAGTATTACAGAATATAAAAGCGATTACGGAAAAACAATCGTTTGTGCTTATGCCCGACTGGATGGCTGGAGCGTAGGGATTGTAGCCAATCAGCGCGAACTATCCAAAAATGCGAAAGGCGAAATGCAGTTCGGAGGTGTAATCTACAACGATTCTGCCGATAAAGCCGCACGTTTCATCATGAACTGCAATCAAAAGAATATTCCGCTGATCTTCTTCCAGGATGTTTCCGGGTTCATGGTCGGTTCCAAATCAGAACATGCCGGAATCATTAAAGACGGAGCTAAAATGGTAAACGCAATGGCCAATTCGGTAGTTCCGAAGTTTACTGTTGTAGTAGGAAACTCATACGGGGCCGGGAATTATGCGATGTGCGGGAAAGCTTATGATCCGCGTTTGATCGTTGGCTGGCCGACTGCCGAAGTTGCTGTAATGAGTGGTGCTTCAGCTGCTAAAACCTTACTTCAGATTGAAGTTGCTTCTTTGAAAGCACGCGGTGAAGAAATTACACCAGAAAGAGAATCCGAACTTTACAATACGATCAAAGCGCGTTACGACGAACAGATTTCACCGTACTACGCAGCTTCACGCTTGTGGCTGGATGCTATCATCGATCCTGCGAAAACAAGAGAATTCTTGTCAATCGGAATTGAAATGGCAAACCACAAAAAAGCAGAAAAACCGTATAATGTTGGAGTAATCCAAACCTAAATAATTACGAATTACGAATGCCTGGTTACGAATTAAAATGATTCAACACCGGACATTCTTAATTTGTAATTCGGAATTAATAATTAGTAATTAAAAAAAGATGCATTTAGACTGGCAATTCAAACCTTACAAAGAACTAACACTGAATGAGTTTCACGACATCATTGCCTTGAGATTGAAAGCTTTTGTAGTGGAACAAAACTGTTCTTACCTGGACCTGGACGGAAAAGATAAGAAAGCCTATCACCTGCTTCTGCGCGACGGAAAAGGAGATGTGATTGCCACCGCACGCATCCTCCACCCCGGAATTTCATACCCGGAAGTTGCAATTGGTCGTGTGGTTCTGACTAACGAATGCCGCGGAAATGGTATCGGTTATGAATTGATGGAAAAATGTATCCAGTTTGTCCATGAAGAATTCGGGAAAGTTCCGATCCGTATTTCAGCACAAAAACACCTGGAAAAATTCTATAATAAATCCGGATTTGTATCTACAGGTAAAGAATACTTTGAAGATGAAATCCCACATGTTGAAATGCTTTTAAATCCTGAAAACAATGGTTAACAAAATTTTACCGCTGGCGGTTGTCGCAACTTCACTGGTTGCCTGCTCGCCTAAAACGCATACCGAAGCTCCTGAAAAAGTAGCTGCTACCGCTACAGAAGTTTCTTCAAAGCCTACAAGTATTGATGTTTCTTATATGGATCTTTCCGTGAAACCGCAGGATGATTTCTTCCAATTTGCGAACGGAACATGGTGTAAGAACAACCCGGTACCAAATACCGAATCTCGCTGGGGAAGCTTCAACGAACTGGACAAGAGAAATAAAGCTACCCTGAAGGAGATCCTTCAATCTGCTGCAGCTTCCACTGCAAAAACTTCCGGAAGCCAGGACCAGTTGCTGGGAGATTATTACACCTCTTATACCAATATGGTTGTCCGCAATGCAGCGGGTTCAAAACCTTTGACGGATCGTTTGGCAAAGATCTCCGAAATGAAATCGAAAGATGAATTTGTTGGAGTAATAGCTCAGCAGCACCAGTACGGAATTGAATCCGTTTTCGGTTTCGGGATCGGACAAGATCTCAAAGACGTCACCAAAAACGTGGCTTACTGGGGACAAGGCGGAATCNNTGCACATTCAAAAATCGTTTCAGATGTTGGGTGAATCAGAAGAAGCTGCAAAAAAGAAGGCAAACGACATCTTTAATTTTGAGAAAGAATTGGCTAGCGCAATGATGACCCCGGCTGAATCACGCCTTCCGGAAAAAACTTACAACAAAATGTCGTTGGACCAGGTTGTGAAAGCAATGCCTAAGTTTGACTTTGAAGCTTACCTTACAAAAATCGGATGCGAACATTTT
>DJFP01000155.1:18928-22847 GCA_002432565.1 Flavobacteriales bacterium UBA5869 | reverse complement strand
ACCAAATGCCCGTCAAGGTAAGTAATCACATGTTTTTCGTCCGGATTTTCCGGGTCCTCATATTCGCCTGTATACAGTTTGATCACTTCTTCCTTTTGATCCACTTTTTTCACGAATTCATTCGAAGATGGCTTGTTATCCAGGATTTCATTAATCGTTTCATAAGGACAGGTTCCATTCTTAAAATTATTCAACACAATGACTGTGCGATCAAGTTTGGAACTGTAATGCATCAAAGTAATATAACCGTCCCAGCTTCCCGTATGTCCGTACGAGATCAAATTGTTCCCTTTTCTCACATCAAACCCAAATCCATACTTCACTTCTTTACCGGCGGAAGTTTTAGTAATTGCCATTACTTCTTCAAATTCCTGAGCAGTAAGTAATTGATTGTTCTTAATTGCATTCATCCATTTATAAAGGTCTTCCACCGTAGAATTCACTTTTGCAGCTCCATAAACTCCGTTCATGAAGTAAAACGGCATTTTTCCAATCCGCTCATCATCCGGTGTCGCTTTTTCAAATGAATCCTTAATCCATTCGTAGCCGAAAGCATAATTCTTCAGTTTACGCGGAGCCAGTCGTCTGCAATAAATAAACGTGTTGTCCATTTTTAGCGGACGAAAGATCTTTTCAGACAGGAAAGCATCCAGATTTTTCCCGGAAGCTCTTTCGATAATTACTGCCAGAAGTACATAATTCGTATTGGTATAACTTTCCTGCGAATGCGGAGGAAACTCCAACGTATCTTTTCGTTCTGCATAATAAGCCACGACATCCTGAGGAGTAGCGATGCGTTCATTTTTCCAATCTTCAGTAAAGTTCCCGAATAAAAATTCAGGAATCCCACTTGTGTGGTGGAGCAGATCATAGATGGTAACTCCTTTAAAACTGCTCAGCTCAGGAAGGTATTTTGTAATGTCATCTGCATATTCCAGTTTTTTATCTCTGTGAAGCAAAGCAATTCCTACTCCTGTAAACTGCTTGCTGCAGGATGCCAGCTCGAAAATAGTCTTGGAATTATTCAGCTCTTTTGAAGGTTCGTTGCTGTAACCTTTCCCTCCTTTGTAGATAATCTTTCCCTTTTCAGCTATCAATACGCTTCCGCTAAACTGATTTTGCGCTGCCAGAGATGTAAATAAAGAATCTAATCGTTTTTCGGTGTGGTTCTTTTGTCCGAAAGACAGAACGCCTGCAAATAGAAACGCTGTCGTTAAAATGGGTTGAATGTTCATATACATTTGAAATTTATCACCCAAAGGTACGAATAATTTCGTACGAAATTACAGGTAGGATATTTTAACCAACAACACCCATCAAAAACAGAAGCTATCAGAATGGTATTCAACGGTTAATCCCGATGATATTTTTTCTGTTCTTCTTCATAGCGTGGAAGATTTTTCTTGTATTCTTCTACATTCCAGGTCATTCCCCAATAAGAAACATAATCCTGAAGTTTCCCCAATCCTACACTTGCTCTTCGTTTGTCGACATTGTCAGGATCTTCCAGCGGTAATACATAATTTTCATTGGTTTCTTTGAACATCCCGATCTGGCTTCCATAGATCTGTTTCTTTCCTTGTCCCAATGCAACGCGGTCTTCCAATAAAGCCAGACTGGAAGCAGCCGCATTTCCTTTTGCAACTGCTTCACGCATCATCGGCAAATACTGTTCCTGCGTTTTCTGATCAGCATGCTGGATCACCAGGAACAGGGTAGAATTTCCTTTACCGCCCACCACATCGGCCCCAAGCCATCCTCGGGTATCTAAGATTTTTTTGACTTCGATCAAATTCAGGGAATCGTGAAAACCAATGACTTTCCAAATCGAATCCATTTGCGGGGATTTCCACCCGTATTTCTCATTGATTTCGTTGATCCGCATACGGTGAGACTGATCTTCTTCGTATATCTTATTCAGCTTTGCCACCAGCGGCTTGTCGAAGTTTACTTCTTCTTTTTCCTTATTCTTTTTAACGCTGTTAATGACTTTTTTCCAAGGTTTGTCTTTATGCAAAGTATTCAGGTCGGGGTCGGACGAAATGTGTTCCAGGTTCGTATAATTTCCGCTTTGCGAAATCATCAATAACTGAACAAAAGCTGAATCGGGCACTCCTGCTAAAGCCCAGGAACAAGCAGCATTGTAGCGATCACCTGTAAAACCCTTCCCTCCAAAAGCAGCAAAAGCTTCCGCATATTTTTCTGCGGAAGCTTTGTACTCTTTAACTTCATAAAAACCAAATGCCTGAGTTACAAGCGAATCATAAACCTGCTCTTGTTGTGCGTGTGCATTTCGCACCCAGAAAAAGCAACTGAAGAATATGCTGAATATAAAAGTGGTTCTGATCATTTGATATTTATTGGGCTTTGTTATGAGACAAAATTAGTTCACCAAAAAAACAAATACTTGTAGAATTGGGACTCATTCATCAAATTTCCAAAAAATATCTTCTTCTCCCATTTTCTGCACTGAGGCAAAGAAATTACCCGGAGTTTGTCCTGTTAACTCTTTAAAGCGGTTGGTAAAATCTGACTGATCGTAATAGAGACTGTAAAGAGAGACCTCTGTCAGATTTTTCATGCCCATATTGACAGCTGCCTGGATGCTGGTCCGGAACTTAACCACTTTTTTGTACTCTTCGATTGAACAATTGAGGTGCTTGCGAAAATGACGGAGCAGTGTTTTCCTGTTCACGCCGATCTGATCAGCTAGTTCATCTACCTGTATCGTTCCGAAACTGCTGAAAATACGTTCAACTGCCTGCTGTACAATTTTCAGGTCCGGGTTCTGCCGGAAACGTTTTTCAAACAACTGATCTAACAAATCTCTTTTATGTTCCAGATTCTGAGTACGAAATACCTCCTCCAGTTCGGGGTAAATTTCCGGATTCCAGTGTGAAAATTCCACTGTTTCCCCGTTGTAAAGTTTAAAAACAGGTTTTGAAATAAAATGATTGATTCCCAGGGGATGAAATGCAACACCTAATTTATGAAACGGCTCCGGTAATTCTACACGCATTTGCCGGTCATAATTCATGGTATACTTTGTTACAAAAGAGTCTCCGGTTTTATAAGCTGTGAAACCATGTTTAAAATGGGGAAAAAAAACAAAACTCCGGCCTGGGTCTGCGTCATCCGAATCATGGAAATAATAGTAGGAAATGTACTTTGCAATTAGTTCGTTCCTGGGTTTAACTGTTACAAAATGCTCCATGAACTCAAAATTAACCATTTGGACCGGATCCTTTTTTATATTCAATCAACGTTTTGGGCTATTTAATAAAAAACGATTCCTGCAGGTTGCAGTTGTGTGTAAGCCTGAGTTTAAATTCATTAAAGGATTTTTTTCATTTTGATATTCCCACGCTCGTAAACACCTGCCTCTAACTCTATTTCTTCAAATCCGTATTTTTTGTATAAATGGATTGCCGGCTCCAATTTCGTATTGGAATACAAGATCAGTTCACGGATATCTTGTTGTTTTGCAAATTCAAGGCAATGCTCCATCAATTGATTCCCAATCCCCAATCCCCGCGAATTCTTAGAAACTGCCATTTTTCCCAACTCGAAGATNNTCATTTGTCTTTTTCAGAAGTGATGCTGTTCCGACTATTTCTTCTCCATATTTGGCAAAAAAGATAAAACCGCCTTTATCGATGATTTGTCCCTGCGGATCGGAAAGTGAAACTTTATCTCCTTCTTCCACATGGAAGTATTCTTCCAGCCATTCGTAATTGAGGGTTTTGAGGTGTTCTTTTAAATCCTTAGAATACGGGACAATTTCGATTTGCATGCTATAAAATTAAGCAATAATAAAACGTGGGGATCATGCAAAATTATAGGGACGTGAAGCCTCACGTCCCCACATTTTGCCTCTCATCCCAACATTTTTGTTTTATTATTGAAGGGCTTGTTCGAT
>DJFP01000155.1:717-18905 GCA_002432565.1 Flavobacteriales bacterium UBA5869 | reverse complement strand
CCCAGGTTTGGCGTCAGGGAAAATAAGTTCAACTTATCGAGGAATTTTCTTCCTGCTTCCAAACCGCCTTTGACCTGGAAGGTGACAATTCCACCTCCAAATTTCATTTGGTCTTTCGCAATTGCCTGCTGCGGATGTGAATCCAGGAAGGGGTATTTTACCCAGGATACCTGTTCGTTTTTTTCCAATCGCAGGGCAATCTCGTATGCTTGCGAGCAGTGTTTTTCCATTCTCAAATGCAAAGTTTCCAGCGATTTGGAAAGTATCCAGGCATTGAAAGGTGACAATGCAGGTCCGCTGTGGCGTGCAAATCCCTGGATCTGTGCAATGGTCTCTTTGGTCGATACGATCAGTCCTCCAAGCACTCTCCCCTGGCCGTCCATGTATTTGGTAGCGGAATGAATCGCAATATCTGCCCCTAATTTCAAAGGCTGCTGTAAAACCGGTGTTGCAAAACAATTATCGACCACCAACAACACATTTTTTGCTTTACAAATTGCAGCCAATTTTTTGATATCGATAATATCCAGGCCCGGATTGGAAGGTGTTTCGATGTATACGATTTTCGTTTCCGGTTTGATTGCTTTTTCGTATCCATCGTAGTCGATTGCATCAACATAAGTGGTTGTAATTCCCCATTTCGGAAGGATGTTTACAAATAACTGGTGTGTGGACCCAAAAACCGATTTGGAGGAAACAATGTGGTCGCTGTTTTGGAGCAGTGCCGCAAAAGTGGTAAAAACCGCCGCCATTCCTGTTGCTGTTGCCCAGGCCGCTTCCCCGGCTTCCAGTCGCGCTACTTTCTCCAGTAATTCGTCTACATTCGGGTTGGAATAGCGGGAATAGATATTTGCTTCTATTTCGTCTGAAAATGCCGCCCGCATTTGCTCTGCATCGTCAAATACATAACTGGAGGTTAAATATAAAGGAACACTGTGTTCCGCTTCTTGAGAGCGTTCGTTTTGTATCCGGATCGCTAAAGTTTCGTTTCTGTAATTACTCATGATTGATGTCTGACTTCTGTTTGAATGTTAATGCCGGGATTTAAGGATGCGGAAACCGAACAATACTTTTCATGGCTCAGTTTCACTGCCGCTGCTGCTTTTTCCAGGTCTACTTCTTTATTGAAAACAAATACCAAATGGATCGCCTCAAAAGAAGCCGGAACTGCATCTTTGCGGTTAGCATCAATGGTTACTTCGTAATAAGTCACTTCCTGACGTTGTTTTTGCAGGATCAACAGCACATCAATTGACATGCATCCGGCAAGAGAACTTGCCAGTACTTCCATCGGGCGCATTCCTTTATTCTTACCTCCTATTTTCTCCGTTGCGTCCATTTTTATGGAAATCCCGGACTCGTTAGTTGCTTCCAATACAAAGGGAGATTCTACTAGTTTCAATGCTAATTTCATGACAATTCTTCCATTAATTGAGTGGTTTCCGAAGTTGAAAACCGGGAGTTATCGTTCAAAGTCACACTGTCGGGAATTACAGCCAGAAAATAATCTGAAGCATCATTCCAATCCAGTTTTTGAATTTCGGAGTACGTAACAATTCCGATCTTATAACTGTGCGATTGTCCGGAATATGTTTCCAATGTTTCTGTAAATCCAACCTGGTCCAGTTTTTCCTGGGTTGTTGCGCTCAGGTAGACTTTTAGCGAGAAATCATTCTCGAAATTCAGGATTTCTTCGGTTTTTGATTTCTTGTATTCGTAAGCATAATCGAATTGCAAAGCCGAAATATCAGAAAGCACGGCACTTGCTGTAGGATGGCTTCCCGCACCTTTCCCAAGGAATAACTGTTTATCGGAAAACAAAGCTTCCACAACTACCGCATTGAACTCATTTTCTACATTGAATGCGAAGTGGTTATTCGGGATCAAATGCGGAGCCACAAAACCTATCACCTGGTTATTGATACGTGTTCCGAAAGCCAGCAATTTGATTTTCAATCCTTTTTCGCGTGCATAAACTGCATCCCAGTCTTTCAATTGGCGGATTCCGTAATTCCAAACCTCATCTTGTTTAGCGGTAAAACCAAAAGCATGTTTGAGCAGCAATACCAATTTGTATTTAGCGTCGAAACCATCCACATCAGAAGTTGGATCTAGTTCTGCAAAACCACGGTCCTGGGCATTTTTAAGTGCTTCTTCGAAAGACTCGCCTTCACCGGTTTTTGTCAGAATATAGTTCGTTGTACCATTCACGATCCCGTTGATATTTGACAGGGAGTCGTTATTGTAGTATTCTTCCAGGTTGCGGATAATCGGAATAGAACCACCTACCGAAGCTTCATACAGGAAAGAAACATTGTTCTCTTTCGCCAGGGAAACCAACTCATCCAGGTAATAGGCAATCAATTTTTTATTGGCAGAAACCACATGTTTTCCAGCTCTCAAAGCGCGTGTCACAATTTCATAAGCGGCTTCGTAATCGTTGATTAGCTCCACAACTACATTAATTTCATCATCCTTTAGAATGCGGTCTGCATCCGTACTGAAATAGCCGGAATCAATAATCCGTTTTTTGCTCAGATCTTTAATGACAATGTGTTTGATCGATGCCTGAAGAAGCGTTGTTTTGTTCAATACTTCGTATAAACCGGTTCCTACACATCCGAAACCAAATAATCCTATTGTTAGTTGTTTTTTCATTTTAATTAATCTTTAAAAATTGTTTAATGTGGTTTGTTAATGTTTCTGTTTCTACCAAAAATCCGTCGTGTCCAAAATCGGATTGCAAACGGATAAGTCTCGCGTTTTGTAGTTTATCTGCTAGTTCTTCCTGCTCTGAAATCGGGAATAATAAATCCGAATCAATTCCGATCACCAAAGCAGGCATGCGACATCGTTCCACTATTTTTTTGTCACGTCCCCTGAATACATTGTGCGAATCCATTGCTTTCGACAGGTACCAATAACTGAATGCATTAAAGCGTTTCGCCAGCTTTTCTCCCTGGTATTTTTGATAGGAGCTTGCTTTGAAATGGTCAAATGCCTCATCGTTCTCTTCACTTTGAGTGATTTTATACCCTTCATAAGTTCTGTAACTCAGCATTCCAATTGCACGGGCTGCTTTCAGACCTGCTTCCCCTCCATTTGGTTGTTTCTGATAAAAGGTCGGATCTGCCTGAATGGCCATACGTTGAGCTTCGTTGAAAGCTATTCCGAAAGGTGAATGCTTTAAATTGGTTGCAATTGGAATGATGTGCTCAATTTTCTCCGGGATCAATAAAGACCATTCCAGGAGCTGCTGTCCGCCTAAAGATGCCCCGATCAAAACATGGATGCGTTCGATATCCAGTTCTTTCCGGACCAGTTCCAACCCATTTACCATATCGCGGATAGTCAATACCGGAAAGGCATCAAATTTCTCTTCATCCGGAAGTTCTTCGCTCAAAGGACCTGTTGATCCGTAGGCACTTCCCGGAACATTTACCGCAATAATGAAATACTCTTCCGGATCGAAGCACTTTCCTTCCCCGAATAAATCGTCCCACCATTCCTGCACCCTGTGATTCCCGGTAAGTGCATGACACACCCAGATTACGTTTGAACAATCCTCGTTCAATTCCCCCCAGGTTTGGTAAGCCAAAGACAGGTTAGAAAGTTTCCTTCCCGACTCTAAACGGAATTCAGAATCCAATGAAAAAATATGTTGCAATGGCTGTAATGCCTTTTCGCTTTCGCGAACCGAATAATTTGTTGACATGAAGAAATATGTTGTAAGTAAAAAATAGAATTGACTGAGGAATTAACGACAGCAACAACAACACATTTGATCGAAAGAAAAATAAAGAGAATTTATCCGAAGGTTCGGATGAGAATAAGGACTGTAAATTTTTGCTCTTTTCATAACACAACTTTTATATTCGTCCGATACACTTTGTATCAAACTCGGAAGTTGGCACCGGTTTTCCAATCCCGACGTTTACAGTCGTGACTTAAAGTTGGTTGCCAGAGGGTCAAAAAGTCCGTCTCTCGCCTCTTCTGTATAAACTATTTGTATTTCTCGCTTAGAATTACGGCACATCGCTTGTGCAATAGCTTCAGCGACGGCACAAAGATTCTCAAAATAATTTGACAAATCAAAATAAATGAGCAACATTTTTGATTTTGATAAATAAGTGCCGTTTTTTTTTCAAAATTTTTGTTAAATTTAATTTTGTGAAGCGTATCCTCCTACTTGTACTATGTTTGAGTCCTGTTTTTTTATGGTCTCAACTTTCTGTCTCCTTTATTTTCGATCAATTTAAGAATTGTGAATCAAGCAATTGTGATTTAAGACTTGTAAAGGCTGTTGATTCCGAGATCAGGAAGAACAAAGAAAAAAAGTTTGAATGGCTGGCCTGGGAAGTAGGTATCCTGGATTCAATTGGTTCCGATGCAAGAGATTCAATCCTTCTACTGATCCCAATCAAACAAACTCCGAATTTAAAATACGGTTCTTCCGTATACCTTGCTTTAGGTAAACAAAAAGCCGATTCCAGCCAATTTAATGATGCGATTGTCTTGTTTTATAAGGGGCTCAAACTATCCCAGAAAAACGGATTCTTTTTCACTGAAGCAACAATTCAGCGTCAAATCGCACTGAGTTATTTAAAATTGGATGAGTATAAAAAGGCTGAAAGCCATTTGTTGAGTTCCCTGAAAATTGCAAAAGAATTAAAAGATCCTTTGTTACAGGCAAATGCCTTCATTAGTCTTGGTAATGCGGTAAAAGAACAAAAAAGATATCCTGAAGCCATTCGTTATTACAACAAAAGTCTGAGCATCGCAAAAGACCTGAATAACAAACGCTTGATTGCGGGGAATTACAATAACCTGGGAAATGTGATGCGGCGTACAAAAAAATACAACAAAGCATTAAACTACTTTTTCAAAGCCCTGGAAATGAATAAGGCCAGTAATAACAAGGAATGGATCTCATTCAATTACAACAATATCGGCCAAACGTATGAGGATCTTTCCAATTATCCGGAGGCAATTACTTATTTCAGAAAATCATGTGAATTAAAACAGGAAATAGGCGACTCATTAAACCTAATTTCCAGCTACTTGGGTCTCGCAGGTGCCTATGCTAAAAATGGTTCTTATAAGGATGCTTTTGAATTCATGGAAAAACACAATTCATTGAAAGATACCATGAACTTGCACGAGCAGGTAAGGGTATTGGAGGAATTGGAAACAAAATATGAGACCGAAAAAAAAGAAGCGCAGATAAAGAACCTTCAAATTCAGGGAGAATTGCAAAAGGAACGTGAACAGCGCTTAAATGACCAAGCTGAAAAAAACCGGAATTACGTGATCCTAGCGGTCGTATTGGTACTGTTTTTAAGCGGTGGTCTTATAATATTGATCCGATCAAACAGGCAGAAGCAGCATTCAAACAAATTGCTCAATTCAAAAAATTCCGAGATTGAGCAATCTCATTTTGCTTTGTCAGAAGCGATGGATAAACTTCAGGTTAAAAACAAAGAAGTCCTGGATTCCATTAACTATGCGAATTACATTCAGCAGGCGTCTTTACCCAATTTAAGCCAATTGAAGAATCCTTATGTAGATATTGAATTGTTTTTCTCTCCAAAAGACATTGTCAGCGGTGATTTCTATTTCTTATTCCCACGNNGCAATGGTTTCACTGATAGGAATGAACGGACTGGAAAAAGTCACGAAGGAAAATACAGGTAAGGATGCAGCTTTAATGGTAGAAGATGTCAACCAGTTTTTATTAAAAAGCCTTCATCGCGGGAGCAGTACGATAAATGATGGAATGGATTTGAGTTTCTGCATTTTTGAACCACACACTAAAACACTTCATTTTACAGGAGCAAATCACAATGCATTGATAATCCGAAAGAAATTGGCCAACGACCAAAGAGAATTTCCCATCAAGTATGAAAATGACACTACTGAGATTGGAGTTATTAACGGAACCCGAAGACCTGTAGGCAGATCGTTTGTAAATATTCCTTTTGAAAACAAACAATTCAGTTGTATTTCCGGTGATCGCATTGTATTATTTTCCGATGGTTATTCGGACCAAATCGGGGGAGAAATTCAAAAAAAGATGAAACGCGCAAATATGATGAACCTGCTTCTTGCCTCATCTGCGGAAACTGTTAGTAATCAGATTAATTACATGCGTGACGCTTTTCATAGATGGAAAATGGACATCGAACAAGTGGATGACGTTTGTGTCATGATCATTGAAGTCAAATAACCGCTAACATTCGGAAATATTTACAGAGATATTAGTCGCCAATCCGCCATCGGATGTTTCCTTGTATTTCTCATTCATATCCAAAGCCGTTTCCCACATGGTTTTGATTACTCCATCCAAAGAAACTTTCGCCGTATCCGGATTTCCCTGTAAAGCAAGCTGGCAAGCCGTAATTGCCTTAATAGCTCCCATCGTATTTCGTTCAATGCAAGGAATTTGAACCAATCCACCTATCGGGTCACAAGTTAATCCCAGGTGATGTTCCATCGCAATTTCTGCAGCCATCATAGCCTGGTCCGGATCTCCACCCAAACATTCTGTTAAAGCAGCCGCTGCCATAGCTGAAGAAACACCGATTTCAGCCTGGCAACCACCCATTGCAGCAGAAATTGTAGAACGCTTTTTGAAAATACTTCCAATCTCAGCGGCAACCGTCATAAAACGCACAATGTCTTTGTCGTCCGTTCCACCAGCGAAGCAGACGTAATACATCAAAACCGCAGGAATTACTCCGGAAGCTCCATTCGTAGGAGCTGTAACAACTCTTCCGAAAGCAGCATTTTCCTCGTTTACCGAAAGCGCAAAACAACTTACCCAGTTCAGCGTATTTTGGAAAATATTGCTCGTTGCCTGGATTTGCCTGATAAAATCCTTTGAGTCTTTACAGGCGATTCCGTTCAACAAACGTCGGCTCATTTCGTAAGCGCGTCTTTTCACATTTAATCCGCCTGGAAGCGTACCTTCTGTGTTTACTCCCCTGAAGACACATTCGCGCATGACATCCCATATTTCCATACACCCTGCAAAGGTTTCTTCCTGTGTTCTCCAGGTCAATTCATTTCGCAGTACGATTTCAGAAATACTAACGTTTTGTTCATCGCAATATCTTTTAAGATCCGCAGCCGTTTCAATAGGAAATGGCAATTGCACGGAATCAGCTGATTTTGTTTCTTCTTCGCCCTCTTTCACGACGAATCCGCCACCAACAGAATAATAGGTATGTGATTCCTCCGAACCATCCATCATAAAAACCGTCAAAGTCAGAGCATTCGGATGCCCGGGAAGTGATTTGTCAAAATGGAAAATCAGATCTGTTACAGGATCGAATGTAATGACATGCTCCCCGCAAATTTCCAGTGTTTTTGTTTGATGAATCCGTTCAAATTTCGGATCGATGGTATTCACAGCAATTGTAACGGGATCTTCTCCCATTAATCCAAGCAGAACAGCAATATCTGTCCCGTGTCCTTTACCTGTTTTGGCTAAAGATCCGTATAAATCCACATGGATTCGTTTGATCTCTTTGATCCCGGGATTTGTTTTATATAAATTGATGAATTGCTGTGCTGCTCTCCAGGGCCCCATAGTATGTGAGCTCGAGGGACCTACTCCGATCTTGAAAATATCAAAAACACTAATTTGTTCCATTGGGTGAGTTTACTGAAGCAAGGTTAAGCAAAGAAATTGCTATACCTGCTTTTGCAAAGGTAAGTTTTCATTAGTGAATTGTTAAGAATTCTGAGTTAAATAGCCCGAAATAAAACGTTTTAATTGGATTCTTAGAATTACCTCACAAAAACCCATTCGGAAGGGGAAGACTGTTTTTCGTCAAACGAATAACCATCCACGTTATAGCTTTTCAAATCTTCCACATTAGTCAGCTCATTCTGAATAATGTATCTGGCCATGGCTCCACGGGCATGTTTTGCAAAGATCATAATCACTTTATATTCACCGTTCTTAAATTCTTTAAATACGGGGGTCACAACCGGATTTTTGACTTTCTTCCATAAAATGGCTTTATTGTACTCATTGGAAGCAAGGTTGATAATCGCTTCTCCTTTTTCGGTTTCCTTTAAAAGTGATTTGGTTAGTTTATCTCCCCAAAACTGGTAAAGGGTTGAGATTCCCTCTTTGATCTCCCATCTGGTTCCCATTTCCAGGCGATAGGGATGAATCAAATCCATTGGTTTCAGAAGTCCGTACATTCCGGATAAGATCCGAAGGTCTTTTTGAGCTTTTTCCAATTCTTTTTCGGAAAGTGATTCGGCTTCTAATCCTTTATAGACTTCTCCGGTAAATAGAAATACTGCAGGTCTGACTTCATCCGTTGGTTCAGGGGATAAATACCAGGATTTATTCCTGTTCACATTTAACTCGGCAATATCTTTTGAAACATGCATCAACTCCATAATGTCCTTTGCTTTCATTTTTTTCAGCTTTCCGACAAGGGCTTTTGCTTCTTTGGAAAATGCAGGCTGTGTGAAATCAAATTTGGGGAATTGACAATTTTCGTTGATCGACTTTGCAGGAGAGATGAGAACTTTCATAATTGGATTTTGATTTGCTCAAAAATACGTTGAAAAAATCGAATTGGTTTTCATTCATCAAGTTGAATATAACAAAAATCGCCTCAATCCCGTAAGAACGGGACCGGGCGATTTCAACGCTATGAAAAGTGTTTAGGTGTCTCTATTATTTCAGTAAGGTAACGTGTCCTATCAATTCCGTTTTCTTATCGTTCGACAAGTTCTTAACCTTAATTTTCCAGATATATGTTCCATCCAGCAATTTTTTATCGTGGTAAGTTCCATCCCATCCTTGTTCGTAATTCAAAGATTCGAAGATAAGCTCTCCCCATCTGTTGAAAATGGAAAGGTGATAGCTGTTCACATCAAACCCTGAAGTTAAGATTGGTTTAAAAACGTTGTTAAATTCATCACCATCCGGTGAAAAAGCATTCGGAACATAATAAATCAAATCTTCCCCTACATGAATTGTTTTGAAAGTTGTATCCCTGCAGCCATCGCTACTGATGGCAACTAAAATAATGTCGTAATACGCAGATTCTTCGTCCGGGAAAACATGTGTCGGGTTTTCAGCAGTGCTTCCCATACTTCCATCGGAAAAATCCCAGGAATAAGTTACCGCTCCGTACGAATTATTAAACAAGTTCACAAAAGTATTGGAAGTCTCCAATTCTGTCGGTGTCATATTGAAGTCAGCAATCGGATTCGGATACACACATAAAAACGCCGGTTTCGTTGCTGTATTCGTACATCCTTCCGGTGTTGAAACGGTCAGCGTCACATCGTAACATCCAGGATCTGTCAACTCCATATCCAAGGTTCCGCAGCTAAAGTATTCTTCTCCATTGGAGAAGGTCCATTGGCAATTAGTCAAATTCCCGGTTGAAAGGTTTGTAAGTGTTGTGATAAGGGGAGAACATCCCGCTACTTCTGTTGCAGAGAAATCCACCTGAGGAATCGGAACCACAGTTACCTGGATTACGTCCGTATTTTTACAACCATTGACATCCGTTCCTTCCACCGTATAATTGAGTGTTGTTGCAGGATAAAAAGGAACACCATTGATTACGTTATTATCCCAAACATAAGTTACCGCTCCCTGGCCATTCAAAGTTGTTGATTCTCCGTCACAGATCGGATAATCAGCTCCGGCTGTTACATTCGGCAAATCCCATACACGGACCATTACGTCATCCCCCACCTGATTGGTACACATAGAAACTGAACCTTCCTGTACGGATATTAATTCATATGTAAAATCTCCCGGAGCATTTGTAGGCACTGAAATAGTTGATTGCCCGGACATAGAAACCAAAGTCTGAGGTGCACCACCATTTATGGAATAGGTGAATGTGAACGGCGAAACACCATTTGTCCCCTGGAAAGTCACTATCGGCTGATTTTCGTTCAGACATAAACTGGTATCTCCTGCTATACTCGCATTCGGAAGAGGATTTACATTAATCGTCACCGTACCGGCCTGATTGTTTACACAAGAAGTGGAAGAACCGTCCTGAATACTGACTAAATCATAGACAAAGTTCCCTACGGTATTTGAAGGGACCGTTATTACAGCATCATTGCTACCGTTCGGGGTTGTTACGGTTTGCTGGACTCCATTCAGTGTATAAGTAAATGTGTACGGTCCGACAGTATTTCCCCCGGTAAAAGTAACCTGGGGCTGATTGGAAAACTGGCAGATTGTGGCATCTCCAGTTATTGCTGCAGTAGGAAGATCATTTACTGTAATGTTCACAACTCCAGCCTGTTGATTCAAACAAGTAGTCGTACTCGCATCTTCTACACTGATCAAACTATACTGATGAGTTCCGGCTGGATTCGTTGGAATGGAGATGGTAGCAACTCCGGCCGCATTAGATACTACTTGTACAGGCGCCCCATTATTATATGAATAGCTAAACGTATATGGTGCTGTTGCACCTGATCCAGTGAATGTAACTGTTGGCTGTGCATCATTCAAACAAACTGTTGCATCTCCTGAAATAGCAGCTGTCGGCATCGGATTTACAGTCAACACTCTAACATCTGAATTAGTACATCCGGCTGCACTTGTCCCTGTAGCTGTGTAACTGGTGGAACCAAGAGGTGGCGTTATAACAGTTCCGTTAGGTGTATTTGCTCCCCAAAAATAGTTCACAGCATTTCCTGTTGCAACCATAGGCATTTGATCGCCTTCACAAACAGAAGCATCCGCGCCTGCATCAACAGTTGGTAATGCATGAATTGTTAACTGGGTTGTGGTAACGGCATAACAAGGTACGCTCGGTGTAAAGGAAATTGTATACAGTTGTGAAGTTGTTGTAGTACTGGTAGATAAGTCCAGAACTCCTGTATTTGCATTAATGGTAACTGTAGCCGGTGCCACACTATATGTTCCTGCCAAAGGCGTAGAAAGTGTTGGTGACGGATCTGCCGCGTCCATACAGTATTCCGTATTCGGATATGATAATGTATATGGGTTGGATGGATTCACTGTTACGACCACCTGATCTGTTGCAGGGCAACCATTCAAATCGATCCCGTTGACAGTATACGTTTGTGTGGTTGTAGGAGCAAATGCTACTCCATCGGTTACTCCGTTATCCCAAACAAAATTGGTACCGCCTGCTCCGTTTAATGTTACATTTTGCCCTTCACAAATTGTCTGGTCCGGTCCGCCATTAATAACAGGAGTATATACATTTACGGTAAGTGGCTGCGACTGACATAAGAGAACTCCGTTGTTGTCATACAATCCAGCTACAATAACCGTATCACTATTAATCGGAATTGTAATGGTATTTGAAGACGGAGTGTTAGTTCCGGGGATATCCCAACCGATATTGGTTGTCAAACAAGGCCCCGCATTAATAAAAATGTTATCCAAACCCCAGTTATCACAGCATCCTCCGGACGAATTGGTCTGGATCCATCTGAACATGGTATTCGTTGTTGCAGCTACAGCAGGAATTGGAATGGAGAATTGTCCCCAGTTCGTATAAGCTGTGGCTCCGTTAATTGAAGCATTTCCTCCGGGATTTGCTCCCAGCTGAAAGCCCCACGGACTGAAATAAACAAATTCGATCCAGGTAGCACCACCATCGATACTGTACTGAATGGAAACTCCTTCATCCTGCTCATCGGGCCCTTCACATGGAACAGCCCCCCCCTGAACAGCATATCTCATTTCAAAGTCCAGCGTACCGCCCGAACACACATCAAAATTATCTGTCGTAATCTGTGGAGTTCCGGCAGCTGTTGAAGCCCAGAAATAAGGTGTATTGTCTAAGGAATTCCCGCATAACACACCATAGTTTGCAGTTCCGGAAGTTGACCATCCAGCGGGTAGCGCGTTGTTATTGAAATCAAAGAATTGGTTTGACTGCGTTACAGTTCCCGTAGCAGTTAAAGTTATGACAGTCCCCGGACAAACTGTTAATGGATTAGGTCCGGCTATAGAGACTTCACATGTTTGAGCAAACCCGGTAAACACACCGAGCAAGCACATTATTAGTAATGTTGCTTTCATAGTAGTTCAGTAAATATTAATAAGTTTCTAAGTCGAATAAGTCTATAAGGAGAGCTCTTATTTATTCAACTACCAGATTTTCAATTCGCAATTCCTGGAAGTTCCAGGCTCCCGAAAAATTCGGATTACGTAAGTAGACTTTAGTTTTGTCATCAGATGCGCAGGAAGCAGCATAAACCTGATTAGGCGACAAACTAACATAGTAGAGGCTTTCATCACTTCCGTTGCATCCGGAACATCCTTCTGCAAATTGAGTAACGATATTAAATCCGACATGCAATGGATTACTTGTCAGGTTCTCAATTTTTAAAAAAGCAAATTGATAAGCTTGTTTTCCCAATTCAACGTCACATTGCCCATCCACGTAGGAAATTTTTAATTGTGGAGTGGTAACGAGCGGATGCTCCTCCTGTGAAAACGCTGTCGAACAAAAAAGAACGCTTGCCGCCATACTTTTTGCCCATGTGAACAGATCCCTTTTCATAATCTAACAGTTAGTAGTCATTGGTCTATTAGCAGACGAATGGTTTATTAATAGATGTGTGTTTTTAAATAACTCCTCAATAGTAATTTTAGTCAAAGTCATCTATTTTCAAGACGCCTTTACAGACTAAACAGTCAGTCCATTTTATCAAAACGCAACAGCTGGTTACAATTCTACTAGTTTAGTCGAATATTAAAGGCTTGTAAAAATAATTCATTCAAAAATGAACTATAATGGTTTCAGAGGGGTTCTCAAAGGAACTATAACAAAGATATAATAATTTGTGAATTACGCAAGTAAACCGTGAATTATTATTCTAAAAAGTTTGGGTGAATGGGATATTATGGCTAAAACTTATGTTATGAAATTCATAAATTGATTCATCGGTTCATCGCTATATATCGATGTTCCAATATNNCCTCTGCTATTCATCCAATTTAAATCAATTATGGGAGCATCAAAAGACAACAATTACACGCATGAAGAAGTGCTTATGTCTCAATTCGGAAGAGCTATGGCTCATCCTGCAAGATCAAGAATGATTAACCTGTTAAAAGAGAATAAGTCTTTTAGAAATACGGATATGTGCAAAGAACTGAAAATGGGCGTCTCTTCTGTTCACGCTCATATTAAAGTTTTAAAAGAAGCCGATCTTATTCATGTAGAGTATGCCACTCACGAATACCACATTACCCTTCACCAGGAAAACTTTGAATTGTATTACAACCTATTGACTTAAGCCTTACTTCCAGCCAAAATGCTTCTCAGCTTCATCAACAATCTGTCCGCCGATGGCTAATGATGCTGTAGCTGCCGGAGAAGGTGCATTCAAAACATGGATGGAGTTTTCATGAAATTCGAAACGAAAATCGTCACGCGTATCACCGTCTTCAGCCAACAGCAAAGCTCTAACGCCTGCTCTTCCCGGATGAATGTCTTCCATGGTAAGCGAAGGAATAATTCTTTGAAGTGTTTTCAGAAATAAACGTTTGGAAAATGCTCTGCGGTATTCATCAATCCCGAATTTCATATTATTGAAAAATAATTTCCAGGTTCCTTTGTATGTCAATGCGTCAAAAGTATCTTTCATGGAGAAATCGGTCTTGCCATAACCTTCACGCTTGAATGTAAACACGGCATTCGGGCCGCATTCTATCTCCCCGTTCGTCATTCGCGTAAAATGTACTCCCAGGAAAGGAAAATCCGGATTAGGAACCGGGTAGATCAGGTTTTTCACCTTGTGTTTTGCCTCCTCGGTTAATTCGTAATAATCTCCACGGAAACCAACCACTTTCTCTTTCAGTTTTACACCGTCTTTTTTTGCCAGACGGTCAGCCTGCAATCCTCCGCAGAAAATCAGGTATTTCGCTTCGATATTTCCTTTATTGGTTGCAATGATCGTTTTTTCTGCCGAACGTTCAATCCCTACTACTTCATGACTCAGCTTCATAGCGCTTTTTGGCTGCATAGAAAGTGCAATCTCGGCCATTTTTTCGGTCGCTCCGCGAAAATCAATAATTCCAGTACAAGGAACCCAAATCCCTCCAATACTTTCAACGTAAGGTTCGATTTCCTTCACGCGTTTTGCATCAATCATTTCAATTCCTTCGGTATTATTAGCCAACCCGTTCTGGAAAATCTTTTCCATATTGGGCAATTCAGACTGATCAACGGCTACAACCACTTTCCCGCATACATCATGTGCAATGTGATGTTCTTTAGCGAAAGCCACCAATTCATGGCGACCCGAAACGCAGTTTTTTGCTTTTAACGAACCCGGCTTGTAGTACAATCCACTGTGAATTACACCTGAATTATTTCCTGTTTGATGATCCGCAAGCTTTGCTTCTTTCTCAATCAAAACAATTGCTAAATCCGGGTAACGTTTTTGCATTTTGTAAAGTGTCGCTGCACCTACTATTCCACCTCCGATAATTGCTACATCGTATGCCATGAATGTGTAAATTTTCTGCAAATGTACTAGAAAAACCAATAGTATATAATGACTACATTTGAACAGCTTCACAAACAGCTGAACTTAAGTCTCGATGCAAAAAGAAAAAATTCACTTTGATAACCTGGATGGATTGCGGTTCATCGGTGCTTTCATGGTCTTTTTGTTCCACGCTTTTACCATTAACAGGGAAGTTTGGGGAGATTTCTTTGAATCTGCTCCGCTTTTATGGATCAGAAAACTGACATCCATCGGACACTACGGTGTTAATTTATTCTTTGTCCTGAGTGGTTTTTTGATTACGTATTTATTGTTGAAAGAATTGAAGGAGCGGGGAAAAATCCATATCGGGTTCTTTTTAGTAAGACGGATCCTGAGGCTGTGGCCGCTTTATTTCGTAATTGTACTGTTCGGATTCTTCGTCTTCCCGCACCTCCCCTTTGGCACTCCAACAGTGCACGAATTCTGGCGCTACAGTTTATTCTTATCCAATTTCGATGAGATCATCAACGGAAACCGGGATTCAATCAATTTCCTGACAGCAACATGGAGTGTAAGTATTGAAGAGCAGTTTTACATCTGCTGGGCAGTGGTGATCGGATTTTTCCAATGGAAAACGATCCGTTCGTTTCAATACTTCTTTTTGCTTGTAATTACCGGTTCTTTCACCTTCAGGTTCTATTACGCAGCAAATCCTGATTTACTCTATTACCACACATTAAGCGTCATTTCCGATATGGCAATCGGTGGAATCCTTGCTTCGTGGATCTTTGAAAAACCATCTGTCCGGATCATTGAAAATCTCAAAAAATGGCATATTGTGCTCATTTATGTTCTTGGGATTACCTTCCTGTTTTCAGCTCATAAACTGCTCCCTGGAAGGTTTATTTCACTTGAACGCCTGATTTCCGGAACTTTTTTTGCGTTTGCGATTGTTGAACAATTAAAATCACGGAATTCTTTTTTTAAAGCCGATCAAATTCCCTTTTTTCAACGCGCCGGAAAGCTGACTTATGGTTTTTACCTCTTCCACTGTATTCTTATCTTCTACATCTGCAAAACATTCGAATACATGGGATGGACACAACAAGCAGGATATTTTATACTGTATTTCATCCTATTACTGGTGACAAACAGTTTGCTATCCGTTGTTTCATACACTTATTTTGAGAAACCACTGTTAAACCTTAAACGTTACTTCAGAGCATGATTACGATCGGAAACATACAGCGGGAAGACAATGCTGCAATTGCGCAGCTGATCCGGGAAGTGCTTACGGAATTCGGAGCAAACAAACCGGGAACAGTCTTTACNNGAAAATGGAAAGGTTGTAGGCGGATGCGGCATTTATCCGACCAAGGGACTGCCCGAAGGATGCACCGAATTAGTGAAATTGTATGTTGCCAAAACGCATCGGAGTGTGGGGCTTGGAAAACAACTGATGGAAAAATCCATTGCTGCAGCAATCTCGGAAGGTTATAATGAAATCTACCTGGAGACTCTTCCGGAATTGCATATTGCTGTCGGTTTATACGAGCATTTGGGATTTGAGTACCTGGAGCATCCGTACGGGGATTCCGGGCATTTTGCCTGTGATTTGTGGATGCGGAAGATCATTCGTAATTAAACATGTAGGGCCGCGATTANNTAATCGCGGCCCTACATGTTTAATCTAAAACCTTATTGCAAACCGTTCAATTCCTCAATGAAGTAAACGCCTTTATCTTCCATCATTTGACGAATAGCAGGGAAATCTTTCTTCGTTTTAGCTTCGTGGATCTTAGCCAGAACATCATCTCCGAAACTCAATGCTTCTTCAATTAATTTATCAGTAGCTTCTGTTTTGGATTCGTTATACAATTGGATTGAGAAACATTCATCCAAAACGTCGATGATCATTCCGTTCAATTGCTTTTTGATTACTCTCTTATTTGCCATATCAATACTATTTTAGGCAAATTTAAGGAATTTCAGGGACTAATCGTTAAATTCTGTTGACACGACACTTGTTTGACAAATCACCCACTAAAAAATCCGTAAATTTGTGTCGTGAATTACGCAATTGTCGATATCGAAACAACCGGTGGGTCAACTAAATCTTCTAAGATTACAGAAATCGCTATATACAAGCACGATGGAACTCAAATCATTGATTCTTTTACTACTCTGGTTAACCCCGAAATGCCGATTCCCGAGTTTATTTCCAGGCTGACCGGTATNNTTTACGGAAGACTGTATTTTCGTAGCACACAATGTCGGGTTCGATTATGGAATTATCCGGCATGAATTCAAGCAATTGGGGTACGACTACCGGAAAGCACATCTGTGTACTGTAAGAGCCTCCCGCTATGTCATTCCGAATCACGAATCTTATAGTTTGGGGAAACTGACCAAAGCATTGGGAATCAATCTTGTTGACAGGCATCGTGCGAAGGGCGATGCGGAAGCAACCGCTCATTTATTTACGCTTTTGCATCAAAAAGACTCAAAAGGACTCCAAACTTTCATCCAGGAAGAGGTCAACCCGAAAATACTACACCCGAACCTCGATCTTGAAATACTGGAAGAAATTCCGAATAAACCCGGAGTTTACAAGTTTTATAACGATACGAACCAACTCATTTATATCGGTAAGAGCAAACATATTCGCAAACGGATCGAGCAGCACCTCAAAAACTCCAAAACGTTGAAAGGTTCTATCATGCGGCAGGAAATTGCTCGTATCGAATTTGAATTGACCGGTTCTGAATTAATAGCTCTGCTGTTCGAATCGGAATTGATCAAAGTGCACAAACCGATCTATAACCGTGCTCTTCGAAAAAGTACTTTTGCGTATGGCTTGTTTGATTATGAAGACCAGGCTGGTTACTTACAACTTTATGTAGACAAGATCAACAAGACTTCCAGCGCCCCTATCACCACTTTCACGACCAAACGTGAAGCAAATGAATATATTTTCGGCCTGATTGAGAAACACCAGTTATGCCACAAGCTATGCAGTCTGGAAAAAACCAGCAGCAGCTGTTTCGGATACCAGGTACGGAAATGCCATGGAGCGTGCGTCGGGATTGAAAGCCCTGAATCTTACAATGAACGTGTAAGCCAGTTGATCAATCTACTGACTTTTGACGATGATAATTTCTTCATTGTAGAAAATGGCCGGGACAAACGCGAAAAGAGCGTTATATGGATCGAAAATGGTTCTTACCGGGGCTTCGGATTTGTACCTTATTACACCATTAAACAGGCTCACAGGAATTGGCTCCGTTACATAGAACTTCACCCGGAAGATAAAGATGCCCGTACCATTTTGCGGTATTACCTGCGGAAAAACAGCGAAACCTTAAAGATTCCTTACAGTGGATAAAAAGCATTAAAGCCTTAGTGTAAGCCGCGACTTATCACTGCAGCAGGTTTTACCCTTTTATTTAATCTTTCCGTTGTATTAAAATATTCCCGACAAGCAGTGCGAGAACCAGGGAAACAATGACTATCATGGCGTGTGTTTTTTACAAGTTAAATCGTTCAAAGAGTTAAAAAGTTCAAGTTGAAAACGGACAATTCTCTGTTTTCAAGCCGGAAGCTATAAGCTTTTGAACTTTGGAACCTTTTTAAACTCTGATGGAACATCCTGTAAAAGGTTGTAAAAAAAGCCATAAAAAAACGGCCGATCTATTGACCGGCCG
>DJFP01000155.1:0-701 GCA_002432565.1 Flavobacteriales bacterium UBA5869 | reverse complement strand
CCAACCAATAGTGCGAACAAGAATCCTTTGATTGCCGGTCCACCGAAGATGAACATGATCAACAATACTACGAATAAGATCATCGATGTATTGAAAGTACGGCTCAAAGTTTTGTTCAACGCTTCATTGATTACTTCTTTTGCTTCGTGCTGGTTCTTATCAAAATTCAAGCTCTCACGAATACGGTCGAATACAATCACGGTATCGTTCATCGAGTAACCAATTACCGTAAGAATAGCGGCAATGAACGCTTGGTTCACATCTAAGCTGAATGGCAGAATTCCGTGCAGCAATGAGAATATTGAAAGAACGAACAATACGTCATGCGCCAATCCTAAGATCGCACCCAATGAGTACTGCCACTGACCGAAACGAATGAAGATGTATGCAAAGATCGCGATCAAAGCCAATGTAATCGAAAGTGTTGCCGAAGACCACATTTCTTCCGATACGGATGCAGAGATTGAACGTGTATCTGTTACGGTAATTTCTCCCGACTTATCTTTGATCGAAGCAAAACCTTCTTTCATTTTGTCTTCTACTTTTGAAGTTGCAGTAGCATCCGCCAATAAGTAGTTTGTAGTGATCTCTACGTTGTAAGCATTGGATTTCGTCTTGATCTCCACGTTGGATTTTTCACCGTTTGATTCGATGAATACCGACTCCATTGCTTTTCTTACAGTTTCGATGTCTGCCGGTTT
>DJFP01000157.1 GCA_002432565.1 Flavobacteriales bacterium UBA5869 | reverse complement strand
TCCGAAAACTTCGGGTCATTTATGTTTTGGTTCCTGCTTATTGGGATTGGAACAGGAGTATATCTTTACTCGCAAAAAAACGAAGACTGGTTCCGTAAACTCAGCGGAAACTTTATTCTTAAAATTCCCATTTTCGGGAAGCTGATCCAAAAAATTTATATTGCGCGCTTTTGTCAAAGTATGGCATTGTTGCTGGAAGCTAAAACTCCGCTTGTAAAAGCATTGGACCTGGTATCCGAGATGATCCGTTTTTATCCGATGCAGCAAATGATTCTGGCTGCAAAAGAGGAAATTCTGGCAGGAAATTCACTGCATGAAGGTTTAAGTAAGTTTGAAATTCTGGATAAAAGATTAATTTCGCTAATAAAAATCGCCGAAGAAATCAATCAATTAGATCAAACTTTCCATCGATTAACAATTCAGTACAACGACGAGATTGAATATCGAACGAAAATGATCGGGACGATTATTGAGCCCGCCATTATTGTGATTATTGGTTTAATTGTAGGAGTAATTATGGTATCCATGTATTTGCCAATGTTTAACCTGAGTAATGTCATTAAATGATGAAATTAAATAAACATAAAAAACTGAAAGCCTTCTCTTTAGCAGAGATTTTGATTGTTTTGGCAATTATGGGAATTCTATTAATGCTGGTGATTCCCAATCAAAGCGGGATCGCTACACGTACCAAGAGTATGGAAGCCCAGCAGGAACTTCGGATGATCCACAATCTACAATACGCTTATTTCCTGCAGTATTCCAAGTATTCGCTGGACACGAAAGAAATTAACTACATTCCGCATAAATTAATTACGGAAGGCGGAACAGCTTTGTACCGTATTACTATTGTGGAAGCTTCCCCTTCCGGATTCAAAGCGAAAGCAGAAGCCGTTCAAGATTTTAACGGAGATGGAAAGTACAATATCTGGGAAATAGACCAGGAAGGGCAACCTAAAGAAACACAACCGGATTAATGGTTCTTATTGCAGTCATAGTAATTTTGTTGTCAATCCTTTACCAGGATTTTCGCTACCGGGAGATCTGGTGGTTTACCCCTCCTTTGCTTCTAATCGGTGGATTTATTTACAACCGGGAGAATCTGAATTGGGAACATTTCGGGTTCAATTTTCTATTCATAAGCATACTGATTAGCTTTTTGTTGGTATACGTGCGAATCCGGTTTAAATCCACTAATTTGTTCAGGGATTACTTCGGACTGGGAGATGTTTTGGTTTTGTTGGCAATTACACCGTTATTCGGCTTTCCATTCTTTATTTACTTCTTCACTGCCAGTACAATTGTAAGCCTGCTGGGGTATTTGCTGGCTTCACTTTTCAAAACGCAGAAATCTATTCCTTACGCAGGTTATATTTCACTTTGTACCTTGGCGTTCCTGGTGCTTGTTCACTATCATATAACTCCTTTTTCGATGTGGTATGAGTGATTTGAGCAACATACAGGTTTCTGCCGAATTGCAGCAGGTGATCCCATCCGACCTGGCATGGCATTACCGCGTCATTCCGGTAGAAATATCGGATAGCGCAGCTAAATTCTATGTGGATAAGGCACAGAATCTGACAACTGTTGAAGAAGAGTTGAGTGCCTTGCTGGGTAAATCGGTAGAACTGACCGCGGGGAGTACGGAAGTCATTCAACGCGCACTTGGTAAGTTTTTCAGAAGGGCAAACCAGGAAAAACAATTGATTTTCAATTCAAACATTGATTTTGTTGATCGGATTATTCAGGACGCAAACCATTTAGGCAGCAGTGATATCCACATCGAAATCTATGAAGACCGGGCGCGTGTAAGAATCCGCATTGACGGGCATTTGATAGAACGTTATTCCATCGATAAAGCCGAGTATTCGGAGTTGATCAACAAGGTGAAGATCCGTTCCAATTTAGATATTTCGGAAAAACGCCTTCCACAGGACGGGCGTATTCAATACGAGAATTTTGACATCCGTGTTTCCATATTACCTACGCTTCACGGTGAAAAGATCGTGATGCGTATCCTCGGAAAAGATGCTTCTTCCATTCAGATTTCTCAGCTCGGACTAACTGAAAACGATCTTCGAAATTATTTGGAAGGTATTAAGAAACCAAACGGTATCGTTTTAATCAGTGGTCCCACAGGTTCCGGAAAAACTACAACGTTGTACGCTACCCTGAAGCAGCTCAATGATGAGAAACGCAACATTGTGACCGTAGAAGACCCGATCGAATATACATTGGAAGGGATCAACCAGGTGCAATTAAAGGAACAAATCGGGTTGACATTTGCAAGTGCTTTGCGCTCCTTTTTGCGCCAGGACCCGGATGTGATCATGCTTGGGGAGATCCGAGACGGTGAAACGGCACAGATGGCTATTCGTGCGGCTTTGACCGGGCACCTCGTATTATCAACCATACATACCAACTCTGCATGGGGAACTATTTCGCGTCTAATTGACATGGGAGTGCCTTCATTCTTGATTGCTAGTACGGTTAATACATCTGTTGCTCAGCGTTTACTCCGAAAATTGTGTGTAGACTGCAAACAGGAAGTGACCACTTCTCCCCTGGACTGGCCACGAAATTTTGATGAAAAACTAATCCCCGAAAAGGTCTTTGAAGCTGTAGGGTGTGATACCTGTCATTTTACAGGATATAAAGGCCGGACAGCAATTTACGAAGTCATTCCAATCGATTTTGAATTGTCTGAAAGCATCAAGAATAACGAATCAACTGTGGAGCAAAAGCTGGCGGATAGAAATATTATTACTCTGAATAAACAAGCACTTGAATTAATTAAGTCCGGAGTTACTTCCCTGGAGGAAGCTTACCCGATATTAACTGAAATCTAATGAAAAAACACCTGATTATTCTCTTTCTGATCTTCATTGCCTGTATACAGGATGTGCGTGCCCAAAATTTCACAGAGCCACTCCTGCGCGCAAAACTGGATAGTTTGAGTATTACTTCGAAAGGATTGAACAATACTTTTCAATTAAACGTATCCGGACTGCCGCTATCGGAGCTTGTTAATTCAATTGCACTCGAGAACAATCTGAATATCAGCATAGACCCGGTTTTGAATAACGCTGTTTCATACAACTTCTTTGACGCCAGAGTGAAGGATGTATTGGTATTTCTATACGAACATTTCGATATTGAATACCGTTTCGTCGGTAATATCCTGGCAATTACCAAAAGAGAAGCACGAAAAGAAATTCCGCAACCGAAATTTGAAAAGAAAATCGATGTAAAGTTCAATCCTTCCAATGAATTCTTATCAGTTGACCTGAGAAATGACAGTCTTTACAAAGTCATGAAAGAAATCAGTTATTTGAGTGATAAAAACATTGTTATCTCTCCGGATGTGCGGGACAAACCGATTACCGGTTACTTTCTGAACAGGCCCTTCGACCAGGTTATTGAAATGACTACGAAAGCAAACGGACTGGAAAGTTCAAAAGATGAAAACGGGATTACCTATATTTCAGCCGCTAAACCTGATAAACCCGGAACAACACAAGGTGGAAGTTCCAGCTTTAAACCAGTTTCTGATTTCGAACAAACAGGAGTACAAATCAAAAAAAATCAATTCGGAACACTTGATTTGATTGCAAACAATGCCGAAATGGGAGACATCATTAAGTACGCGGCACATGAGTTGAACACTCCCTATTTTTTCTACAATAAACCGGAGGGAAAAGCCAGTTTCGAACTTCAAAACGCAACCCTCTCTGATATTATGAACCTGCTTTTCGTGGGAACAAAATATGCTTACAAGGAAGATAACAAGTTATACCTGATTGGGGAAAACAAATCGGAAGGAATCCGCGTGACAGAGGTTATCCGCATGGAAAACCGGACCATTGAAAATGTAAAAGCTTCTATTCCAAAAGAATTGATCCAGGACCTGGATGTGAATGAATTTACGGAATTGAATGCATTAATCGTGACAGGTCCCGCAAGAAAAGCAAGCGAGCTTCGCACTTTTCTTTCTTCAATTGACGTTGTTGTTCCTTTAGTCCAAATCGATGTGATGATCCTGATCTCAGAACGTTCCAGCACAGTAAAAACAGGTATGAAACTTGGACTTGGAGATAAGCCTACAGTAACCAGCGGCACCGTTTTTCCAACTTTAGACGTAAACCTGGGAGCAAGTACCCTGAACAGTATTTTAAATACCATCAACGGCTTCGGAATAGTAAATTTAGGGGCTGTAACCCAAAATTTCTACGCGTCCCTGCAATTACTGGAATCAAATGGAATGATTGATGTGGAAAGCACTCCAAAGATCACAACACTGAGCAGTCATTTAGCCACCGTTTCAATAGGACAAACAACTTATTACCAGGAGCAGCAGGTTAATTTCCAAAATACAGTTGTAAACCAGGGAGTTTTAACTTCCAAAATCTGGAAATCCGTTGACGCAAATCTGACAGTAAAAATTAAACCTTTCGTTTCTTCGGATGGTAATGTAACGATGGATATTACTCTTACCAATGATGACTTTGATGGAAGTAAGGTAGATCCTACAGCTCCTCCGAATGCAACAAAACAAACCTTTGAATCGGTAATTCGCGTTCAGAACGGAGATGTGGTATTGCTGGGCGGTTTGGACAAAAAACAAAACAACAACAGCGGTGAAGGAGTTCCTCTATTGTCAAGAGTTCCGGTTGTAAAATGGTTATTCAGCAGTAGAAATAAATCAAAGCGAAAGTATAAATTACATATCATCATTCGCCCAACGGTAACGTATTAAATGAAGCTTCCTTTTCAACATAGTGCCCCCAAAAAGTATAACCTGATTTTGATCCACAATCAGACCGGGAACACCTTGTTGTACTTTGCCGGTATCAATGGTCAAACTACGGCACATGACCTGGTTGCCTTTGAATCAATGGAAGAAATCCTGAAAAAAGCGGATAAAACAGTTCCTTTCATCATTCATGTAAGAGGTGCGGGTATATTGGCACGAAGTGTTGAAAATGCTCCGAATTATAAGGAACGGCTACTGGTTTCAGGGAGGGAAGATGAATTCTATTTCAACAGTTACGAACGTTCAGGCTCCATATTGGTTTCTTTTGCCCGCAAAAATGTCATCGATGAATTTCTGCAACCGATTGAAGCTGCAAAAGGTTTCATTTGGGCCTTATATATCGGACCGTCGATTTTACCTTTCAAACTGGAAAAGCTAAGCACTATCCAATCGGATTATGTACTCTCCTTCCCTACTTCAGATCAGGTAATTCTTTCCAAAAATGAGCAGGAATTGACCGAAAAACAGATTTTGACGACTTACCTGGAAGCTATTATTAAGTATACTTTTCAAAAGGTCGATCATCCTGATTCGTTCTACCAGGCAATTGATGAAGAAACATTCAAAAAAACAAGATCGAATTATAAAGATTACAGGCAATTCCGGGTTATCGGCTTGAGTATCCTGGCGTTCTTCCTGGTAACACTGACGATCAACTATTTTTTAGTGAATCACCTCAACCAGGTCGCTGTCGATTACGAAGAAGAAATAGCCGGTTACCAGGATAATTTTGCCATCATTGACCGCACCAAGCAGGAAAAACAACGGAAATTGATCTTATTTCAAAATTCGGGAATGCAATCCGGAAATTTACTTTCGTTCTATGCGGATGAAGTGGGATCAACGGTTCCGAAGGAAATCCAATTTACTGAAATGGAGCTGTTTCCATTAACTCAGCAGCTGAAACCCAAACACAAAGTCGAAACTGA
>DJFP01000101.1 GCA_002432565.1 Flavobacteriales bacterium UBA5869 | reverse complement strand
CCCGGAAACTGGTAAAAGAATGCAAAATCTTCAATATGTGTCAGAAAACGTTCTACATACCCGCTATTGGTTTCGTTCGGGTTATCCAGGAATTCAAACAAGAAATGGAACATCCGTGATCCTGATCCTGAGGCCGGAATAAACACCGAAATCTTTTTGTTTGATAGATAAAAAGACTGGGCCAAACCTTCAATTTTTTCGGCATCCAAAGCAATGATGCCTTCATTAATCCGGCATGCTGAAACCAGGTTCAATGCAGGTTGTGGAGCCCGCAAGCGTTCCAGCTGTAATTCTATTGTAGTTTTTAGCATAAGCATGCTTCCTGTAGCGTTTTTTTGTTTCTTTGTGTATGCAAAATTCCAAATCAATTTTCGGATTTTTACTCAAGTCAAAAGGCAGACATGGGATCCACTCTCCCTTTGTTTTCGAATTTGTCGATAACTGTTTAACGACAAAAGTGGACAAAAATTTTCTCACAGCACGAAAAAAATGGCTACAAAAGCTCAAAAAGAACAAGGAACAATTTAAAATCATCGATTTAGGCGCCGGCTCCAAACAAATGGGAAAGACCCGATCTGTTTCTGAACTCGCAAAAAATGCCAGCAGTAAGGGCGTTTATGGGGATATTTTATGGAAAATTGCACAGCATTACAAACCTGTATTGACCCTGGAACTGGGAACTTCTATAGGAACAGGGACCATTCATCTGAAATCAGGAAATCCGGCAGGGCATATAATAACCGTTGAAGGATGTGATGCCATTTTATCACGGGCATCTCAACAATTTGATTACTGGAAACTTTCCGGAATCACAACTATCCGCAGCTCTTTTGACAATTTTGTAAAGCTTCCTGCCATTGGAAAATACGATTTGATCTTCCTCGACGGAAATCATTCGGGCAAAGCAACTATCCTGTATATAGACGCTTTATTTGAACACACCCACAGCAATACGGCTTTCATACTCGATGACATTCGCTGGAGCGAAGACATGTGGGATTGCTGGAAATACCTGTCTTCCGATCCGCGTTTTCATGTTTCTATCGACCTTGGACGAATGGGAATCCTTTGGCGCCGGGAAGAGCAGACGAAGGAACAGTTTACGATCCGTCCTAAAATTTTCAAGACAAAATTGTTTTGAATTGATGGGGTACGGACGCGATGCTTCGCGTCCCAACAGTTTGCACATTATTTTTATCAAAAACCCTTTCTATTGACCCGAACAATTCATACATTTAAGGGAACTACCAAACTGGATAAGATGGAAAATAACGCAAACGGAGATGCTTCGAAATGCCCTTTCACAGGCGCAACCAACGGAAATGCCAACAATGAAAGAGTTATCAGGAACAACAACTGGTGGCCCAATCAATTGCGATTAAATGTGCTCAGGCAGCATGATGCCAAGTCGAACCCTTTGGGTGGCTCATTTAATTATGCTGAAGCATTTAAAAGCTTAGACCTTCAGGCTGTAAAAGCCGATTTGCACCATTTGATGACAGACTCACAGGACTGGTGGCCGGCTGATTTCGGGCATTATGGCCCCTTGTTTATCCGTTTGGCGTGGCATAGTGCGGGAACTTACCGTATTGGCGACGGCCGAGGCGGTGCAGGATCGGGACAGCAGCGGTTTGCACCTTTGAACAGCTGGCCGGATAATGCGAATCTGGATAAAGCCCGACGCTTACTTTGGCCGATTAAACAAAAATATGGTCAGAAATTATCCTGGGCAGATCTACTGGTCCTTTCCGGGAATGTTGCACTGGAGTCTATGGGCTTTAAAACTTTTGGTTTTGCAGGAGGCCGGGCCGACGTCTGGGAACCTGACCAGGATGTTTACTGGGGCTCTGAAAAAACCTGGCTGAGCGACGACACACGTTATTCCGGTGAGCGCAATCTTGAAAATCCACTTGCGGCTGTGCAGATGGGATTGATCTACGTAAACCCGGAGGGGCCTGGCGGAAATCCGGATCCGATAGCAGCGGCTAAAGATATCCGTGAAACCTTTGCCCGCATGGCTATGGACGACGAAGAAACAGTTGCTCTCATTGCCGGTGGACATACTTTCGGAAAAGCTCACGGTGCGGGAAGCCCTGATTTAGTAGGTCCGGAACCGGAAGGCGCAGGAATCGAAGAACAAGGCCTGGGCTGGACCAATAAATTCAATACAGGATTCGGTGCTGATACCACAACCGGAGGACCGGAAGTTACCTGGACACAAACACCAACCAAATGGAGCAACCATTTCTTCGATAATCTGTTTGGCAATGAATGGGAATTGACCAAAAGCCCGGCCGGTGCACATCAATGGATAGCAAAAAATGCAGAAAAAACCATTCCTGATGCACATGATCCGTCGAAAAAACACCTTCCAACGATGCTCACAACCGATCTTTCCCTGAGATTTGATCCGGTTTATGAAAAAATATCCCGTCGTTTTTACGAAAATCCCGATCAATTTGCAGATGCTTTTGCACGAGCCTGGTTCAAATTAACCCATCGCGATATGGGACCGATAGAACGTTATTTAGGACCTGAAGTACCATCAGAAGTCTTGATCTGGCAGGACCCAATTCCAAAAGTTGATCACAAACTGGTTGATGCTAAAGACATCGAAAGTCTGAAGGAAAAGATCCTCCATTCAGGAATTCCGGCATCACATTTTATATCCGCCGCATGGGCTTCGGCTTCAACTTTCCGCGGCTCTGATAAACGCGGCGGTGCAAATGGTGCACGCATTCGTTTGACGCCTCAGAAATTCTGGAAGGTTAATAATCCGCAGCAGCTTGAAACTGTTTTGGAAAAACTGGAAAACATCCAACGCGATTTCAACAACCTTCAAAACGACGGAAAAAAGATTTCCCTGGCCGACTTAATCGTATTGGCAGGGTGCGCCGCAATAGAAAAAGCAGCAAAAAATGCAGGACATCCGATAAATGTGCCATTTACTCCGGGACGTATGGATGCTTCACAAGAGCAGACAGATGTAGATTCTTTCTCTGCCATGGAACCTTTCGCTGATGGGTTTAGGAATTACCTAAAGGCCAAATCACTTATTTCTACGGAGGAACTATTAATAGACAAAGCACAGCTGCTCAATTTGAGCGCACCTGAAATGACTGTTTTGCTCGGAGGAATGCGTGTTCTGGAAACAAACTTTGATAACTCCAAACACGGCGTTCTTACTCAAAGGCCGGGATTACTCACAAATGATTTCTTCTTGCACCTGCTTGATACGAATACTGCGTGGAAGGCAACAGATGATCACCAGGAGTTGTTCGAAGGACGTGACCGGAAAACAGGTGAACTGAAATGGACTGCCACAAGAGCAGACCTGGTTTTCGGGTCGAATTCAGAATTAAGAGCAATAGCTGAAGTCTACGGAAGTTCAGATACGTCCGATAAATTTATTACTGATTTTGTGGCTGCCTGGACGAAAGTCATGAATGCAGATCGATTTGATCTATAAAAAATAAGGGCTGCCCCTGGTTTATACCAAAAATACATAAGAAAAATAAAAACTATGTGTTCTATGCATCTATTGTGGTTTATTTTATACCACATAAAACATATAGAGCACATAGTTTATCACTTTTGTGAGTTTTATATCACACATGACTCACAGCGTCCTTATTTTTTTCGTTATGATTTTTCCACCGATCCCATTGTGATCACATAACGAAGGATTTTCTCCTGCCCTGCCTCATCAATGTGATGTCCTTCTTTGTTATTTACTTTTTTCACCATTCGCGGAACAATTTCTCTCCACTCTGACTCCGGTTCGGAAGCCGGTTTCTTCAATTTGTGACACAAATTACAATTTGCTTCAAACAATTGCTTTCCCTGGTATAATTCATCCAGTGTATAGCCTGGGAATTTAGTCTGTACGCGGTCTACATCTGCTTGAGTTGGCAATGCTTCCACTTTCGCAGTACCTGAATTCTTCGCTGTTCCGCAGGCAACCAGGATTGCCACTCCGACAACTGCTAATAAACTGTTTCTCTTCATAATAGCTTTTATTAAACTGGATTAATAAGCATTCTTTGAATGCACTTAATTAAAAAAATCGTTTTCGTTCAACCAAATATAGACAAAAATCTTCCATGGTAAATAGCCCGCAAGCGATCAATAAATGAAATATCATTAATTTTAGATTATGAAAATTTACACGAAAAAGGGAGATAAGGGAACAACGGGGCTCATCGGCGGAACGAGACTTCCCAAGCACCATGTGCGGATTGAAAGCTACGGGACCGTAGATGAATTAAACAGTTACATCGGTTTGTTGCGCGATTTGATTAACGAAGAATCCAAATCTGCCGTTTTGATCGAAATCCAGGACCGCTTGTTTACCATTGGCTCACATTTGGCAGCAGATCCGGTTAAATCAAAAATGACCCTGCCTGAACTATTTGAAAGCGATGTGACTTATCTCGAAAATCAGATCGACGAAATGGATAACGAGCTGCCTCCGATGAAGTTTTTCGTACTTCCGGGAGGAAATGTCGTTGTATCACAATGTCATATTGCCCGCTGCATTTGCAGAAGAGCGGAGAGACTTGTTTCTCATTTGAGCGAAACAGAAACCGTGGAACCATTGATCAGCGCGTATATGAATCGTTTAAGTGACTACTTATTCGTGCTTTCCAGGAAACTGGCTCATGAACTAAATGCTGTTGAAACCCCGTGGAGACCAAGAACTAACTGATTTTTAAAGCTTTAAAAATAAACTAAAAAGTTTTTTCTTAATCCTTGATAAAACACTTGGATTTTTTTAGAATAAGGTTATTTTTGCGCAAATAAACAACAATATACTAAGACATGTACTGGACATTAGAACTAGCATCCTACTTAGAAGACGCTCCTTGGCCTGCAACAAAAGACGAGTTAATTGACTATGCGATTCGAGCAGGTGCACCCTTAGAAGTAGTAGAAAATCTGCAAGATTTAGAAGATGAGGGCGACGTATATGAAAGCATTGAAGAAATCTGGCCGGATTACCCGTCGAAGGATGACTTCTTATTTAATGAAGATGAATATTGATTCATAAACACTTTTACNNTTTACATCATGAAAAGTTTGCTTATAGGATTTTTTCAGCTATTGTGCGTTCTCCAGGTTTTTGGAGCAAATCAGCTGAATGTTCATCCTTCCAACGAAGCAAATGCTCTCTTTAAGTTTCAGCAAAATCATTCGGAACACTCCAAATTTGTGGTTAAACACCATAAATCAAGTGCTGCAATCAATTCCAATACTTCTATTCCTACTGAGGATACGGAATTGATCTTTGAAACTATTGAGGAAGAAACGGAAGACTTTTCATCTCAAAAACACCTTTATAATAATCTGTTCTTTGCTGGTGTTCCGGTAGACCAATCGCTTGATTATCTCTACGGAACTACCAAAAACAGCGCTATGTTCTGCGAACAGTTGTCTTTTATTGCAGCAAATAAGAGACACGTGGTTTTCCAGGTATTCAGAATATAGGATCCGGCAGACAATCCACTCATTGTCTCCACAAATGATCTTCTTAAAAGACTAATCGGATGTTGCTTAAAACAATCCCGTATTAGTTCAGGAAACTATTTCCGGATCAAAAAATCCAAAAAACATTTTACAAAAAAACGATTCAAATCGTTAAAACATGATTATTATGAAGAAAGTTCTCATTCTCATGAGCCTGATCGTTGCTGTATGCGCAGCAAGCTGCGGTCCCAAAACCGAAGAAAAGGAAGAAACCGGTAAACTATTGGTGACAAGTCCTTTATTGAAAGACACCACCATTGTACAGGATTACGTTTGTCAAATCCACGCAATCCAGCATATTGAAATCAGAGCCCTGGAAAAAGGTTACCTCCAAAAAATATACGTAGATGAAGGTCAAATGGTGAAAAAAGGCCAGTTGATGTTCCAAATTATGCCAATGATGTATGAAGCAGAAATGCAGAAAGCACAGGCAGAAGCAAATTTCGCAAAAACAGAGTACCTGAATGCTAAAATGCTTGCTGACAGCAATGTTATTTCCAAAAATCAACTGGCACTCGTGAAAGCAAAATACGATAAGGCGAAAGCTGAACTGTCCTTATCCCAGGTGCGTTTGGGCTTCACGGAAATCAAAGCTCCCTTTGACGGGATCATGGACCGCTTCCAGGTTCGTTTGGGAAGTTTGGTGGATGAAGGCGATCTGCTGACAACTCTTTCCGACAACAGCAAGCTCTGGGTTTACTTCAACGTGCCGGAAGCACAATACCTGAACTTCAAAACAGTTAACCAGGGCGACAACATGAAAAATGTACAGCTCTTAATGGCAAACAATGAGATCTACGAATACCCGGGGGTGGTAGAAACCATCGAAGCCGATTTCAATAACGAAACAGGTAACATCGCTTTCCGTGCTACATTCCCGAATCCGGAAAAACTGCTCAGACACGGAGAAACAGGAAGTATCCAAATGGTTGTTCCGTTAAAACACGCCTTGATTATCCCTCAAAAGGCTACTTACGAAGTCCTTGAAAAGAAATACGTATATGTGGTCGATAAAAACAATGTGGTGCATTCAAGAGAGATCGTTATCCGTTCTGAAATCCCGGATCTCTACATTTTGAAAAGCGGATTGAAAACGGACGAACGTATTCTCCTGGAAGGAATTCGCAAGGTCAGAGANNTTTAATCCGACCAGATTATGTTTAATAAATTCATACACAGACCTGTTTTAGCGATCGTGCTATCATTGGTCATCATATTCATGGGTGTACTTGCGATCAGCGGACTATCCACTTCCCAGTTCCCGGAAATCGCACCACCCACAGTTATCGTAAGAGCTTCCTATCCGGGAGCGAGCGCGAAAGTACTTACAGAATCCGTACTGATTCCGCTGGAACAAGCCGTAAATGGTGTTCCGGGAATGAAATACATGACCTCCGATGCAACCAGTGCCGGAGAAGCCAACATCCAAATCGTATTCAACCTTGGAACGGATCCCGACCAGGCACTTGTACAGGTAAACACACGTATTGCACAGGTATTGAACCGTCTGCCTGTATTGGTACAGCGCGAAGGGGTTATTGTAAACCGGATCATGCCGAGTATGTTGATGTATGTCAACCTGTACAGTAAAGACCCGAAAGCCGACATGAAATTCATTTTCAACGTTGCCGGTGTAAATATGATCCCTGAATTGCAGCGTATCAACGGGATTGGACAGGCAAGTATCCTGGGAAGCCGCCAGTACGCCATGCGTATTTGGTTGAAACCGGACCGTATGCGGGCTTATAATATTTCCACGGACGAGATCATGGAAGCGCTCAATTCACAAAGTGTTATCGGATCTCCGGGACGTATCGGGCGAAGTGATGGTAAACGTGCAGAAGCATTGGAATACGTATTGACTTACAAGGGCCGTTTCAACGAAGCTGACGAATATAAGAATGTCATTATCCGTTCGAACCCGGACGGAGAAATCCTGCGTCTGAAAGATGTAGCAGAAGTAGAATTGGGCAGTGAGTACTACGATATTTACTCCAACAAAGACGAATATCCTTCAGCTGCGATCGTATTGAAGCAGACTTACGGAAGTAACGCAACGGAAGTGATCGAACGGGTGAAAGAAAAACTGGAAGAATTGAAAAAGACATCCTTCCCTCCGGGAATGGAATATGAGATCAGTTATGATGTTTCAAACTTCCTGGACGCATCCGTTGAAAAAGTAATCCATACACTCGGCGAAGCATTTATCCTGGTAGCACTGGTGGTATTCTTATTCCTGGGTGACTTCCGCTCTACCCTGATTCCAACCATTGCTGTTCCGGTTTCTTTGATTGGTGCGTTCATCTTCATGCAGTTATTTGGTCTAACGATCAACCTCATCACCCTTTTCGCATTGGTATTGGCAATCGGTATTGTAGTGGATGACGCCATAGTCGTCGTCGAGGCCGTCCATGCCAAGATGGAAGAAGAACACCTCTCCCCTTACCAGGCGGTCAAAAAAGTACTGAAAGAGATCAGCGGTGCCGTAATTGCAATCACCTTATTGATGACAGCCGTATTCGTTCCGGTAGCCTTCATGACAGGTCCGGTGGGAATTTTCTACCGCCAGTTCGCAATCACCATGGCAACCTCCATTGTCCTTTCCGGGTTGGTAGCATTGACCTTGACTCCTGTTCTTTGTGCCATGCTGTTGAAAAACAACCATGGAAAACCGCGTAAGAAAACACCGATCAATCGTTTCCTGGACTGGTTCAACAGAGGGTTTGAAAAATTGACTGGGAGATATGTCGGTTTATTGAATAAGATCGTGAATCGAAGACTGGTAACGGCAGTTATCCTGATTGCATTCGGTGTTGGAATTTTTGGGATCAGTGAAAAACTGCCTTCCGGTTTCATCCCGAGTGAAGACCAGGGAATGATCTACGCCATTATCCAGACACCTCCGGGGTCGACCCTGGAAAGAACAAACGACATCGCGCGCAAACTTCAGGCAATTGCCGAAAAAGTAGATGGTATCAAATCCGTTTCTGCACTGGCCGGATACGAGGTATTGACAGAAGGACGTGGTTCCAACGCCGGAACGTGCTTGATTAACCTGGAACCGTGGTCTGAAAGAAAGCACAATGTTCAGGAGATCATTTACGAATTGGAAGAAAAAGCGAAAGTGATTCCCGGAGCTACGATTGAGTTCTTTGATCCACCTGCTGTTCCGGGCTATGGTGCTGCGGGAGGTTTCACCCTTCAATTACTGGACAAGACCAATACCGGAGATTATTTGGAATTGGAGCGCGTGAACACCGAATTCATGAATGCCCTTCGCAAACGCAAAGAGATCACCGGTTTATTTACGTTCTACAGCGCAAACTATCCGCAATACGAACTTCAGATCAACAACGATCTGGCGATGCAGAAAGGAGTTTCCATCGGAAATGCCATGAATACGCTCTCCATTCTGATCGGTAGTACCTACGAACTCGGTTTCATCAAGTACCAGCGTTTCTTTAAAGTATTCGTTCAGGCATCGCCCGAATACAGAAGACTGCCGGAAGACATTATGAAGCTCTATGTAAAAAACGACCGCGGTGAAATGGTTCCATTCTCTTCCTTTATGAAAATCGTAAAATCACAGGGAGCGAATGAGATCAACCGTTACAACATGTACACCACAGCATCCATTCGGGGTTCCGCGGCAAAAGGATACAGTTCCGGTGAAGCTATTAAAGCTGCACAGGAAGTTGCAAAGCAAGTATTGCCAAGAGGTTACGACATCGACTGGGGAGGACTTTCCAAGGATGAAGT
>DJFP01000012.1 GCA_002432565.1 Flavobacteriales bacterium UBA5869 | reverse complement strand
AAAAAATCCAATGATTCCGGAGGTGTTTTTACCCAGATCTATGATACCGAGAGCGGTGAAAAAGTAAGCGAAGACATTCATCCTTTCACATTCGATTTCGTAACGGAAAATATGTCTGAAAGACAGAAAAACAAGACCGAAAAGAAAATGAATAAAGGCAAGGACTACGATGTTTACGACTACCTGGTGCGTGAGGTGATTCCCGGAAAGGACGGAAGTTCCATCCTGGTTGCGGAGCGTTTTCGTTACTATGAAACAACTTACACCGATTCCAAAGGAAACAGGCACACAACACCGCATTATATCCATGCAGATTTAATCACCGTTCGTACAAACAAATCAGGAGAAATCGAATGGGTACAGCGTTTCAAAAAATTCCATCATGCTACTAACCCGATGGCAGGACAAATGCTATTCCACCATGTTGAAGATCATTTCTACGTCGTATATATGGAAGAATCTAAAATGAAAATGGCTGAAATCAGTAAATCCGACGGAAACGGGAAATCAAAAGAGGTCTTTACCAAAGATCAAATCGGGAATTATGTTCCTGCTCTCGGAAGCCGCGTTCAAACTTCACCGACAGATTATATGACGCAGCTGATCCGCATTAAAAAGGCTAAAATCCTTACTATTTCATTTGAAAAATAAGCAACTGACTAGTTTATTTGAAAAAACCCCGGTCCATTTGATGAACCGGGGTTTTGCTTTTTATCAGAAATCGACTAATTTACTCTACGTAACTCAATTTCAACATGTTTGATTTTCCATTTTCCTCGATCGGAATGGAAGCGATATTAATCACCAAATCTCCTTGTTTTAGCAAGCCTTCTTTTGTCAGCAAGTACTTAATATCTGCAATGGTGTGGTCCGTACTGACTCTTTTGTCGTAATAGAATGCCCTCACTCCCCAAACCAGGCTCAGCTGCGTAATGATCTGTTTATTTCCGGTAAAGACGAAGATCGGTGCATTGGGTCTTTGGGAAGCAATTTTATAAGCGGTGTACCCGGAAAACGACATGGTGATAATCGCATCGGCTTCTACACGCTGTGCCAATCGGCAGGCATTGAAACAGATGGAGTCCGAGATGAAACGGGACTGTGACTTATCCGGAAGCTGGTCCTTGTGGTAAATACCGTCAAATTTCTCCATTTCCTCCACGATATTCACCATTGTACGAATAACTTCTACCGGGAATTTCCCCACAGATGTCTCACCTGAGAGCATCACCGCATCTGCTCCGTCCAGAACAGCATTCGCTACGTCATTCACTTCCGCACGGGTCGGAGTAACGTTTGTAATCATGCTTTCCATCATTTGGGTAGCAACGATCACCGGTTTGGCATATTGATGGCCTTTGCGGATCAGCATCTTCTGGATCAACGGAACGTTCTGGTATGGAACTTCCACACCTAAATCTCCGCGTGCAACCATCAACGCATCTGTTACTTTAATGATCTCATCAATATCATCGATGGCCTCAGGCTTCTCAATTTTAGCAACCACGCGAGCTTTTGCCTGGCGGTTGGAGATAATGTGTTTCAATTCGATGATATCCCGGGCGGAACGCACAAATGACAACCCGATCCAATCCACATCATTGCTCAATGCAAATTCCAGGTCTTCCCGGTCTTTTTCAGTCAAAGACGGCAGGGAAATTTTAGTATTCGGCAGGTTTACTCCTTTTTTGGAAGAAAGAATTCCGCCGTGGATCACTTTGGCTTTGATTTCCGTTTCACCGTTCGTCTCCACGATTTCCATCTGCAGTTTCCCGTCGTCCAGCAAAATGCGTTCTCCCGGCTGCACATCGCGCGGCATCAGGGAATAACTGATCCCGAACTTCTCTGCCGTTCCGGTGATTCTTTCCGTCACAATGGTAACAATAGCACCTTCTTCCATCATGACGCCATTATTCTCCATTTCGTAAGTACGGATTTTCGGGCCCTGCAAATCGGCAAGGATGGATACATTCAATCCGGTTTCATCATTGATCTCCCGGATCATGTCGATGCTCTTCTTGTGATCTTCGTGCGATCCGTGCGAACAGTTCAAACGACAAACGTTCAAACCGTCCAGTATCATTTGTTTTAGCACTTCTTTATCAGCAGTAGCAGGACCCATGGTCGCTACGATCTTTGTTTTTTTCATTCGAAAATTATTAGTTCTGCGGAAGGAATCGATTCTGCTTCAAAGACGTAAGCCGCCATTACACTGTTTGATTCGCGGATACGTTCCACGAGTTCGTCCAGATCGTGAAGCACATTTTCCCTGAGGATCAAAAAATAATCAATTTGGTTCTTTTCAGGGATCAGGAATTTTCCTTCCGATTTATTCTTAATTAAATACCATTCCATGTGATCCACCTCATCGATAAATACATGAAAACTGTGTTGCGAAACAATTGTACCTTTTTTGGACTGAATCACAAAAGGTTCTTCGCTTTTGGTAAGCTCCAGGTCCAGGATTTTGTTGATCCCCCAAGCCAACCGGTAATCGCTGTGGTGAGAACAGATCCCGATCAGTTCAAAGTCTACAGATGTTTCCAATGAAAGTACATGACGCTTTTGTTTGCTCATCCACTTTAAGTTTATAACGTGAAGTTACGCATTATCTCAGACATGGCAAGCGGGTCAAAGATTAGGATTTGATTAAGATTAGTCAATATCGGCTTTTTCCTTTTTAGAACAAGTCAACGTTATTGGTTATTATTAAAAGATAAAAAATGAGTATCACCAGCCCTCCACTGATTCCAGCCATACTAAGCCAAAAAAGAGTCCAGGTTAATCCTTTTGCTTTGTATAATTCGGGGTGTCTCACGATTCTTATCAGGGAAATAATGGAAAATATAATCAGCAATATACCAAGACCTGTTAAGACACCTAATGCCAGATCAAATGAAATTGTTAGTAAAAGAAGAAGACCTAAAAGAATACATCCAAATGCAGCCCAGGTAAAGGGTTCTACCCTTCGTTTGGATTCATCTACCGGAACTTCCTCGTCCAAAATCTGATCGGATTCTATCACCGGTTTTAATTCCGATTGGACGGGAGTTTCAGAAAAACCTGTTGGTTCTTCGATCGAAATTTCCAATCGATCCGGAGAAATTAATTCAGCACGATGCATGGTGTCTGTCGCAATGACCTCAGGAATCTCCTTATTTTCATCAGTCATCACAGAAGATTCTCTTCCCAGATCAGTTACATTCAACTGATAGGCTTCATGCTCTGTTTTGGAGTACGATTTTTTCCATTCCACATGGTAACCCGGTCCGAAATGGCGTTTGGTAACGGTGCATCCAACTAAAAATAAAAGCGGTAATAAAATAAATAGTAGTCTCATAACAATCTGTTTTCACAAAAATGAGCAATTGCTCTGAAAAAGTTGTTGCGATTTTCCGTACTTGATTAATATTCCAGGAAAACCTCGTTCATGATACCGGGTTGTAAAAAGAAAGTATCTATATAAGTTGTCACCTGACCATTTCGCGTTACTTCGATTTGGTATAATTTTCTTCCTGATAACATATCATTGCTTGTTGTATTCTCTAAATTTATTGCACAGCCTGTAAAGTCATTACTCCAATCGAGCATATATTGGAACGATTGATTTGGAAACTCATCCATATTAAATGTTTTAAATCGCATTTTATCGTTGGCATCAAAACAATTCACATTTTCTATTTTAAAGTGGATACTACAATGAGGTAAAGCCCTGATTTCAAAATCCTGC
>DJFP01000090.1 GCA_002432565.1 Flavobacteriales bacterium UBA5869 | reverse complement strand
TTTGGGACATCAGATCCTGGGACTAAGCCAGGGATTGAAAACCGAGAAAATGTTTAACGGACACAGGGGAATCAATCACCCGGTTATGAATCTGATTACCGGAAAAGGAGAGATCACCTCTCAAAACCACGGATTCGTAATTGCAAAAGACAGCGTTGCGTCCAATCCACGAATTAAAGTTACTCACGAACACTTGAACGATCAGACGATTGCCGGGATCATGTTGACGGATAAACCCGTGTTTTCGGTGCAATACCACCCGGAAGCATCTGCAGGACCGCACGATTCCCGTTATTTATTCGATCAGTTTATCACTAACATGAAACAAGCGAAGCAGTAGGCTTCCCAAATAAAAAACACATGAGTTATATCGCACGCATTGTCGGAAGACAAGTTTTAGATTCAAGAGGTAATCCAACAGTAGAAGTGGATGTTTACACAACAAACGGTGCTGTAGGAAGAGCAGCAGTTCCTTCCGGAGCTTCAACCGGAATCCACGAAGCAGTTGAATTACGTGATGGTGATAAATCTGTTTACCTTGGAAAAGGAGTTTTGAAAGCGGTTGAAAATGTGAATTCGATCATCGCTGAAGAATTGATCGGAATGGATATTTTCGATCAGAAACTGATTGACCGTGTTTTGTTGGAATTGGACGGTACTCCGAACAAATCCAAATTGGGAGCGAATGCGATTTTGGGAACGTCTTTGGCGGTTGCTAAAGCTGCGGCTCAGGAAGCGGGACTTAGTTTGTTTAAATACGTTGGCGGTGTCGGAGCAACAACAATGCCGGTTCCGATGATGAATATTTTGAACGGTGGTTCGCATGCTGATAACCTGATCGATATCCAGGAATTCATGGTGATGCCTTTCGGTGCGTCTTCTTTTTCAGAAGGATTGCGTTGGGGAACAGAAATTTTTCACCACCTGAAGTCTGTTTTGAAGGACAAAGGAATGTCTACAAATGTAGGGGACGAAGGAGGTTTTGCACCGAATTTAGGCTCTAATGAAGAGGCGATCCAGGTGGTATTGCAAGCAATTGAGAAAGCCGGCTTTAAACCTGGTTTAGATGTTCACATTGCTTTAGATGCTGCATCCTCCGAGTTTTATAACGCAGAAAAAGGATTGTACCTGTTCGAATCTACCGGAGATTCAATGACTTCTTCCCAGATGGTCGACTTTTGGGCTGATTGGTGCAAGAAATACCCGATCGTTTCTATCGAAGATGGTTTGGCTGAAGATGATTGGGCAGGTTGGAAAGAAGCAACAGAAAAACTTGGGAATAAGGTGCAGTTGGTTGGAGACGATTTGTTTGTTACGAATACAAGACGCTTATCACAAGGTATTGAACAAGGTATTGCCAACTCGATTTTGGTGAAGGTGAATCAGATCGGTTCTTTGAGCGAAACGATCGAAGCGGTCCAAATGGCAACAAGAAACAGCTATACTTCCGTAATGTCCCACAGAAGTGGTGAAACGGAAGATAACACGATTGCAGACTTGGCAGTTGCATTGAATTGCGGGCAGATCAAGACAGGTTCTGCTTCCAGAAGTGATCGTATGGCTAAATACAATCAATTGTTGAGAATTGAGGAAGAATTGGGAGAGACTGCCTATTATCCGGGTAAAAACTTTCGATTCTTGTAATAGAAATAAACCAGAAGGAAAAAGTAGGGGCGCGATTAATCGNNTTAATCGCGCCCCTACTTTTTTATATAACCTTCTTACTCTGTTTTAACAGAACTACTAAAAGATTTGTACTTTATGCACTGTAATTTAAACGGGTTGAAAATCAATTCGCAAAGTGAAATTAGCGATTGATTTTTTTAGAAAGAATTAATTTTTAACAAAATGTTTAAAAGTGGTATGTTTTTATGAATGTAAAGCAACCAAATTGTTTTTAAATCGTTTAGAAATCAAAGTACTAATTATGAAGAATTTATTACTAGGTTTAGTTTTCGCAATGGGGACTTTTTGGGTAACTGCCCAATCCACTGTTTCTCAAACTACTACCCCTTCTTTTTTTGCACAGTGTTTGGTGAATGTGGGGAACCAAAACGATTTAACTGCATTGGAAAATCAATTACGCACCATACCTTATGTAAGCGTAGTTCGTGTTGATATTCCAACCAGCAGATTATTCTTAACAACAAGAGATCTCAGTTCGTTCACCGCAAATGAGTTTTCATCCTGGATGGGAACATATGCAACATCTTACAGCTGTCTTCAAATTGGGTTGCATGGAGTTGATCCTGTGAACCCTTACCCATTCACTAATTGTCAAGAATAAAAAATACTGGTTATGAAAAATATTCTACTAATTATCTGTTTTTTTGCTGGTATTACTGCAATTGCACAACCAAATGATTGTAACGAAGCTATTCCGGGGTGTAATGCTCCGCCTTTCGGAATTGCGCCTCCAAATTCTGCCACGAATGTTGTAGACTTTGGTACAGGTACAGTTTCCAACCCGAGTACGAATCCCCAGGGGGTAAACTCCGGTTGTTTGTTGTCAGGAGAAACGAGTTCAACATTTATTACCATTAATATTGTTACATCCGGAACCTTGGAATGGTCTCTTATCGGATTGAATTCAAACGGGACACCTTCAGGAAGTGGTTGTTTTGACTGGATTATGTGGCCGGATATGCAATCCAGTACTACTGATGGCTGTGCTGGGATTAACGGGAATACATTGCCTCCGGTAGCATGTAACTGGAATGGGATGTGTAACGGGAATACAGGAATGTCAACTCCTGCAAATTATCCTCCAAACGCTTCCAATACCAGTTATCAGCCGCCTTTAACGGTTACAGCAGGACAGACATATATTTTGTGTTTGTCGAATTACAGCTCGACTAGCCAAACCGTAAACCTGAGTTTCTTCGGAACCGCTCAGGTAGCTTGTAGTGCTTCTGCTCCGGATCAAACAATCTGTTTGGGGAACTCTGCAAACGTAACAGTCGCAGCTCCCGGATTTATTAACCCGGCTTTTACCTGGTTAACAACAACCGGAGTAGCAAATCCTTCCGCAGGTACAACAACCGTTACTCCAACCGTTACAACGACTTATACCGTTGCAGTTGAGGACGTAGGTACAAACCCGGTTACCCGTGATACTGCTGTCTTTACGATTACTGTGGTGAACCCGCCGGCTCCAAATGCAGGCCCTGATCAGACGGTTTGTTTAGGACAGCCGTTCCAATTGACAGGAACTGTCGGAAGTTCTACTAATACTGCAAACTGGCAGGCAATTGTACCTACAGGTATGACTCCTCCGGCAACAGCTTCTTTTTCTCCAAGTTTCAGTTCTATGAACCCAACGGTTACGGTAAACCAACCGGGAACTTATAAGTTCGTTTTGAGAGAGACCAGTACGGTTTGTGGAATCATGAGAGATACAGTAACAGTGGTGGTTTCACAACTCCAGGTTGCTACCACCACTACAAATCCAATTTGTAACGGTTCAAGCGACGGTACAATTACCATCACAAGTGCAGGAGCAAGTGAATATAGTTTTGATAATGGGGTAAGCTGGCAAGCATCAAATACGCTGGGAGGTTTTGCTTCAGGAACTTATACTGTTTGTGCA
>DJFP01000204.1:24079-33715 GCA_002432565.1 Flavobacteriales bacterium UBA5869 | reverse complement strand
ACATACCAGGAAATCTGATCCTCGATTTTGGAAGAGCTGATCACATTCTCACTGACGATAAAAGCATACAAATTAAAATTGTGATGGGTCATAGAAACTGCGATAGTGGTCAATTTCTCCTTGTCGCGGTGTTTAAACATCCAAAGAAGTGATTTTTCAGTTGTGATGATATCCGTTAAGTACAAATCGGAAGGACTGAAACCTCCCAATTGCTTTATAGGATTCTGAAAATTCAAATTCATCACTTTGATATTCCCGGCGGCACTCAATTGATGAACAAAAACCTTGTTGTCTTTCAGCTCCAGGTTTTCAAGAAAGTAGGCATATTTACCACCGTCTTCCGAAATGAAATAAGTTTCCTTGGCCATCGGGTTATAAACCTGCTGCCAGGCGCTCTTACCATCCCCCGAAACCATTGTCAAATCTACCTGTTTTTGAGTTAAGGTTAAATCGCGGCTCAATGCCAAAGCTCCAATTCCTTTCCACTCAATGATGTCATAATAAGGTTGTTTCAACGGTGGGATTTCGAAATTTTGAGCATGAATAGAAATACTAACTAGCGCAAAAAGAATGATTAAAGATTTTTTCATATTCGGAATAAAGCGTAAATTGGCAGATAAATGTAAAATATTTCAACAGAATATGTTATTCTCCCGTGCAATTAAAAATACCTTAACAGGAATTTCTCTTTTGGTATCCGCTATTTCGTTTGCCCAAAACGAAGAAATGAAAACACTTGTTATTGGTCAGCCGGTTCCTATGATGGATCATAAACTGGAAATGACGGATGGTAAATCAACAGACTTGGCTTCGCTAAGTGGCGAAAAGGGATTGTTGGTTGTTTTTTCATGCAATACCTGTCCGTTTGTTGTTGGGAGCGAAAATTTCGAAGGCTGGGAAAAACAATACAATGACTTAAATAAGTTCGCCATACAGCATGGTTACAAAATGGTGCTGGTGAATTCCAATGAAGCTAAAAGAGGTGATGATGATTCACCCCAGGCTATGCAGAAAAGAGCACGTGAGAAAGAATACACCATGCCATACGTGATCGATAAAAATTCTCAATTGGCTGATGCATTCGGCGCAAGAACAACACCCCATGTCTTTTTGCTGAATAACAAAACGGAATTGATCTACATGGGTGCAATTGACAATAAAGTTGACGGTAAACGCAGCTCCGATGAAAATTATCTCAAAAATGCGATAGAAGCCGCTTCCAAAGGCAAAGAAGTTGAACTCACTTCAACTCCGCCAAGAGGTTGCAGCATCAAGCGCGTTAAAATGTAAAAGGCTATAACTCTCCAAAATAAAACAAGTATGAACAAAAAACTACTAACTTGTGCCCTGCTAACTCTCTCCCTTTCGTTAGTTGCACAGCAAGGTGACGGCGGTCTTCCAAAAAGTGGAAAAGTATCCCATACCTTACAAATTCCAAAAAAATTCTTTGCCGAGCCGGATATTCCGGCACTAAAGGCAGAAGATGAAGTAACGGATAAAGCCGGAAATGCTCCCTGGAGATTCGGATTCAACAATTACACTTCCCTGAATATGAACAATTCGGGAAGCTGGAATACACTTCCGAACGGCGACCGTATCTGGCAGCTCGCAGTTACTTGTCAAAATGCATTGACTGTAAACCTGACTTTGGATAATGTGACACTTCCGGAAGGAAATGAGTTGTATGTATACAATCCGGATAAATCATTTATTCTTGGAAAGTTTACCGCTTACCATTTGTATGAAGGAACATTGGGAACAGAATTGGTTCCGGGAAGCACAGCTATTGTAGAATATTATATTCCCGCTAAGAACGCAGGAAAACCAGCTTCGTTGAATATACACACCGTTACTCATGGTTACCGAACAGCAGGCGAATTTGAAGCAAAAGCATTCGGAACTTCCGGGAATTGTAACATGAATGTAAACTGTTCGGATGGTGCACCATGGGTTGACCAGCGCAATGGAGCTGTCATGTTGGTATCCGGAAGCAACGGTTTCTGTTCGGGGTCATTGATCAATAATACCATGAATGACGGAAAGCCTTATGTACTAACGGCAAATCACTGTTACAGTACACCTACAAGCTGGATTTTCCGCTTCAATTGGCAGGCTGCCGGTTGTTCGAACCCGGGAAGTTCTCCGACTTTCTCTTCACTGTCCGGAGCTGTTCTGAGAGCGAGAAGAACACCTTCTGATTTCTGTTTGGTTGAAATCACAGGAGGTTTGGTTAACAATACGGTTCCTGCTTCCTACAATCCATACTTTTCCGGATGGGACAATACAGGAGCAATCCCAACATCCGCAGTGAGTATTCATCACCCGGACGGAGATATCAAAAAAATCTCTTTTGATGATGATCCATTGGTAATTTCCCAGGGAATGGGTTCTTCAGAAGCAAATTCTACCTGGACCCTGCATTGGGACAGAAATACCACAACNNCAGCTTTGGGGTGGTGGCGCATCTTGTTCAAACCTGAATTCCGCAGACTACTACGGTCGTTTGGCAAATTCCTGGAATCCTGCAGGAAGTAACAGCACCAACCACCTGGTTACCTGGTTGGATCCGACCAATACGGGAGCAACAATTGTAGACGGCTTCAATCCTGCAGGTCCTACACATGCACTGGATGCAGCAATGTCCAATCCTCAGGGCGTTTCAGGGACAATTTGCTCGGGAACCGTAACACCTAAGGTAACTATCGTGAATTCGGGAACTTCCGTGTTGACTTCTGCTACGATCAATTTTGGTTACGACGGATCTACAGCCCAGGTTTATAACTGGACAGGTTCTTTGAACCAATATCAATCCAGTGTTGTTACTCTTCCAAGTGCTACTTTAAGCAGCGGAAGCCATTCATTCAAAGCAATCGTTTCAAACCCGAATGCTTCTGCAGATGAAAATGACTTAAATGATACCATTACCGCTTCTTTCACAACGATTACAAATGGTAACGCTATTACGCTGAACCTGTCAATGGATTGTTATGGAGATGAGATCACGTGGGTGCTAAAAGATAACGCCGGAGTTACAACGCTTTATTCCGGAGGTCCATATACACAAACAACCGGGGGATCAACCGTAACTTCCCAGTTCTGTTTAGATAATGCGTGTTACAAATTCACCATTATGGATGATTTCGGAGATGGAATGACATCTAGTGGATGTCCGAATGGTTCTTACACAATCGAAGATCAGAACAACAATGTATTAGCCGAATTGACAGCTGCAAATGCAAACTTCGGGACAACAAACACGAAGAGCTTCTGTGTAAACGGAACAAACAGCCTGAATGAGTACGCTTCTTCCTGGAAACTTTATCCGAATCCGACCAGCGAGCATTTAACGATTGAGGTTACTTCCGGAGGATTGAAAACTATTGATGTGCTGAATGCAACAGGTCAGATCATCCAAACAATCCAATCGGATGAAGATGCGATTACTATTCCGGCAAGCACTTTGGCAAAGGGAATGTACTTTATCAGATTATCAAGCAATGAGGGAACTTCTCAAAAAAGCTTCATCGTGAAGTAATAGCGATCAAACAGATATCCGAAAACCCCGACATTTATCATCGGGGTTTTTTATTTTCTGAATTTCCCTCTTTGGAGTGGGACTAAAGGATAGATGAAATTTTTCTTTAACTTCGAAAGAAAAATTTTTCATGGCTAAGGTAAAATCCGCTTTCTTCTGTCAAAATTGTGGTTACGAAACTCCGAAATGGCTGGGTAAATGCCCTTCCTGCGGGGAATGGAACACCTTTGTTGAAGAGCTGGTTGAAAAACAACTGCCGCAGGTTATTGCCTTTTCCACCTCATCCGGGCGAACAGCCAAAGCACAGGTTTTACAGGAGATTGTTTCTAACGGCCAGCGCAGGATTGTTCTTCCGGACAGTGAGATCAACCGGGTACTCGGAGACGGATTGGTACCCGGATCGTTAATCCTGTTCGGAGGAGAACCGGGAATCGGGAAATCTACTCTTTTACTGCAATTAGCGGTTCAAACTTCGCTGCGTGTTTTATACGTTTCCGGGGAAGAAAGTGAACAGCAGATAAAAATGCGTGCTGAACGGATCGGTCAGAAGAATGAATCCTGTTTCATTTTAACGGAAACCAACATTCAAAACATTTTCAAGCAAGCCGAAGACATCAATCCGGAGTTGTTGATCGTAGATTCCATCCAAACGCTTTTTAGTTCGCAGATCGAAAGTGCCCCGGGAAGTATTTCACAAATCCGTGAATGCACCGCTCAACTGCTTCGTTATGCAAAAATGACAGAGGTACCGGTGTTCTTAATCGGTCACATTACCAAGGAAGGATCTTTGGCAGGTCCAAAAGTTTTGGAACACATGGTAGATGCCGTATTGCAGTTTGAAGGTGACCAGCACCATGTTTACCGGTTACTCCGGGGAATTAAGAACCGTTTTGGAAGCACCAATGAATTGGGGATTTATGAAATGAACGGTACGGGTTTAAGAACTGTTGAGAACCCATCGGAAATACTGATTTCTTCCGGAGACAGCAAGTTAAGCGGTGTTGCTATTGCTGCAACACTTGAGGGATTGAGACCCTTACTGATAGAGGTTCAGGCTCTTGTGAGCACAGCTGCATATGGAACACCCCAGCGTTCCTCTACCGGTTTTGATTTGCGCCGATTGAACATGTTACTTGCAGTGATGGAAAAACGCTGCGGTTTCAAACTTGGGGCCAAAGATGTTTTCCTAAATATTGCCGGCGGGATCCGGGTTGACGATCCGGCAATTGATCTTGCAGTTGTGGCCGCAGTACTATCCAGCAATGCCGATATTGCTATTGACCGTTCGATTTGCTGCTCTGCAGAAGTTGGGCTTTCGGGCGAGATCCGTCCTGTTAACCGCATTGATCAACGCATCCGGGAAGCGGAAAAATTAGGATTTGAGAAAATCATTATCTCTAAGCATAACAAGGGAATCGACCAGGCGAACTTCAAGATCGAACTGATCCCCTGTTCCAGAATTGATGAAGTGCTGAAAGCGTTATTCGCATAAAACAAACCACATTTTGTAAGCCACACACTCTATCTTGGAAATTATTTATTCCAATGAACTCTATTGTAATAGTTTAGTTACATTTGGCTTTCTAAATTAAAACGCTACATAAATGAGAGTATTAGCTGCCACTACCATGATTTTGCTGTGTTTCAGTTCATTCGGAAGCGCTCCGGTACTAAATTTATCTCAAACAGTTCTCAACCCATTCCTTTGTTCTTCCGACGATAGTGACATTCCGGTTTTCCAGCCCTTTGAGATCACGGATGCCGATGGTGACCCAATTACCATTATCGGGATAACTTCTTCGAACCAGTCTGTAATTCAGGATGCTTCCCTGTATGCAGGAACTACAACTGCCACAGGAACTTTAAACTCTTATCTTTATTCCAGTCTGGGTTTTAGTGGTGCCGGAACATGTACGATCACACTGGAAGTTAGTGACGGAACACAAACCGTCTTTATTCAGCTTCCGACAGTTACGGTTACCGAAAGTCCCACAATTACAGTTGCACCTTACATACAAATCTGCTCCAGCGAAGGAACAGTTGATATGAACCAGTTCGTAAGCCCGGCAGGCGGTGTTTTCGATTATGATGGAATGGTTTATCCGAATGCGGAATTCAATATGATNNTTGTACCGCGTATGATTTTTTATCGATAAATCTTTTCATGTCACCGACTGTTTCTGTGGCCACAACGCCAACTTCTTGCGGGGCTACAACCGGAACAGCAATAGCAACTGCAACGGGCGGAGCACCGGTGTTAAACCAAAGCTGGTCGAATGGTGTTACAGGAACTGCGAGCATTTCTAATTTGGCGGCAGGCCAATACATGTACTACTTTGTAGATACGAACCATTGTTCAACAACAGCCGCATTTTCGATTGATCCGGCAGGAGTTTCTATCAATGAAACCGTTACCAATGTGGTTTGTTACAGCCAGGCCAACGGTGCAATCACAATCTCACAAACAGGTTTAACAACACCCGTAAACTATATTTGGTCTTCCGGACACACAGGAACAGCAGTTACGGGCTTAACAGCGGGAACTTATACCGTTTATGCAACAGATGCAAATAACTGCACGGTTTCAAAAGCAATTACCGTTACACAACCCACGAAAATCACTTTTAACGCGGATTACAATGTTCAACCAACATGTGGTGGTGGTACAGATGGAGAAATTGAAGTTTACAGTATAAATGGAGGAATTCCTCCTTACACTACAACCTGGTCAAACGGTACAATCGGCGACATCAATTCCAATCTTGCAATGGGTATCTATTCAGCAACCGTAAAAGACGCTAATAACTGTATGGCAGTAAAACCTGTTTACCTCAGCGAAAACAACTCGGCAGATATCTCCGGAAACGTTATTCCGGCGGCTTGTGGAGGAAATGACGGGAAAATTTTTACGAGTGTTTATATTCCTTCCGGAGATCCTGTCCAGGCTATTATTTGGTCAAACGGAGCAACTACAGCAAACTTAATAGATGTTCCCGCTTCGAATTATGTATGTACGTTAACTGTAGCCAACACAGGTTGCCGAGCGATTAAAGGGTGGGATATTCCGGTAGTAAAACCATTGAGACAAGATCTTTGTATTATCACCGTTGACAGTTTGACAACTACCAACCTGCTTGTTTGGGAAAAAGTACAGACAGTAGGAATTGATTATTACACTATTTACCGCGAAACGTCCACCCAGGGGGAATACGTATTGATAGATACGGTAGAATTTGATAACATTTCCCTTTTCAACGACGTGATTGCATCACCTTCCGAGCGTTCATGGAGCTATAAAATCGGTGCTGTAAACGTTTGTGGAACAGAAAGTCCGTTAAGTATTCCTCACCGTACTATTCACCTGGACTTATTGGATTTGGGAAACAATACGGTAAAAGTAAACTGGAATGCGTACGAAGGAACGACCGCTTTCACAGACTACATTGTTTGGAGACACACGACGGCAAATGGCTGGGAAGCAGCAGACACTGTTCCAAGTAATATTTTGACATTTACTGACGCAGTAGATTATGCTACCCCGGGATTGGACTATATGGTAGAATTTGAACTTACTGCACCATGTTCCGCTGAAAAAGCACAGGATTTCAATACCGTAAGGTCTAATCGTGAAAGAGGCCAGTTTGCTGCCGGAGAAGGTGTTGACGGAGCTTCTTCCAACGGAGTTGAAGAAAATTACCTGGATAACATCGCGATGTACCCGAACCCGACTTCGGATAAGTTGACATTCGTACAGAACGGAAACGAACAGGTGACTTACAGCATTCTTTCGGTATCAGGTCAATTGATGCAGGCAAGTCAAAGCAGCCAGTCAAACACGGTTCTTGACCTTAGCCAGTTAAATTCAGGGGTATACCTTGTTGAGCTGAAAATGAACGATATTAGAATCATCAAACGGGTAGTTAAACTGTAAACTACCCCATAAAAAGAACTACTTAAAAATCATTGTTCCATCCTGGAACAATGATTTTTTTTACAACACTATTTAATTCCATGCTTATGAAAAAGCTCCTATTCTTAGTTGTTCTCCTCTTTAGCGCAGTAAATGCAGAGGCACAAACATACGACTGGTCATCAGATATGCCGGTTGATCCTTATTTGTCGGGAGGACAGGTAAAATCCCTTATGTACCAGAACAAATTGTATCACTTCAGTGATTCTATAGGGAATTATATCCGGGTAACGATGTATAACCCGGAAGTCGGTTCCTGGGTTTGGCTGGATGCCGAGGATACTTACATTTCTGTTATGACCCGGATAGAAGGTGAAGTGATCGGTAACAAAGCTTACTTCGTTACAGGTGGTTTTGGTGGTTTGTATGTCCACATGTTCGATTTTACAACGAATACAATTATCGGTTACAACTCACTGATTGCCACGATCGGACCGGGATCAAACTGGGAATTCAAAGCAGATCCTGTTTCGGGAACGATCGCAGTAATGTATACCGAAAACACAAATACCAATATCTGTACCTTTAACACCACGACTAATACCTGGAATTCCGAATTCGGAGTAAACACTCTCCTTGACCCGGGATTCAGCATGTCCGGAAAATTCCTGATCTATTTTTCATCCAGTTCAATCTATTACGGAATTTCCGGAGTTTCAAACAACCGTCTTGCCGTTGCGCCTATCAGTAATCCCTATTCATTGACCTATTACAATTCCGGGGGTTCAAATGATGGCCGCTTAAAGAATGATTTAGGAAACAACTTTTTAAGCGGAAGTTACTTCCTGGTTGGAAACGGGCAAAACGAACCCAAAATCCTGATGCGTAACTACTCCGATCAGAAAACTTACGAAAAATCATTGTCGGGCACGAACAATGTGCAGCTGAATACTGCAACTGATCCTTCCCTGTTTTTCAATTTCGATACCATTCGTTCTGCAACCACTCAAAACTCCGCATATTCCTTCATTCTTTCAAATTTCACTGCTGCAGGAAACGGTTCATTGGGAGATTCCTATGTTTTCAGAAAAGACTGGGGAACGGGTAACTGGGATACTTTAGGAATTCAAATTCCTTTAACAGCCGGTTTGAATAACCTCTTTATGCTCTCATTGGCTCCGAACGCGGAACATTTAGCCATTAACTACCAGAACGACGGATATTACTATTACAAAGTATACAATATCAAACCGGAAATCAATCCTTCTTCGATTGTTGCAACCGGCGGAACCTGTCCGGGTCACCAAAACCTGATCTATCACGCCCTCGAGTTCTATGACGACAACAAGGATGGTCCTTTGAAAATTCTGAATTTGACGGACGGAAGCGGTACGATTACAACGATGACTGCCGAATTGATTTATTTCGACAATACCGTTTCTCCATCCATTAGTAAATACGCGATTCACGGGTACATTTCTTCCGGTGGAAATGCAACTGTGCAATTACAATTGTTCGACGGATACAGTATAACTCCTGTTAGTTTACCGCCAATTGTAGTTGGAACAACCCCAGCCCCGGTTGTGAGTTTCTCCTCCAATCCTTTATACTTGTGTAAGAATGATAACCTCATTGATTTATCAAACTACGTCAACTATTATGACCACGGAGTATTCAGCATTAACGGAAATCCTGTCTCGGGAACAACTATCGACGGAACAGTTCTTTCACAAACATTTACCGGCGGGACCATTATCCTGAATGATGAAATTGACGGTTGTATGACCATTGCTTCGGCTACGCTTATATTCCCAACGCTAGGGAGTGCTTCCGTAGTTTCAACTCCGGGTACCTGCGGGTCAGCAACAGGAACGGCAACGGTAACATTCTCTCCCGGTGCATCTGCTAACTATACCCTGGAATGGTCCACAGGAGAAACTACCACTACTATTTCGAACTTAACTCCGGGACCTTATTACTACAACGTAACAGATGATTACAATTGCCACATTACAGGAGTTACATCCGTTGAAGCATCCGGCATTTCCATTACTCCTACAATTACGAATGTTAGCTGTAACGGTTTGAATGACGGATCTATCGGAATCAATATCGTAAACCCTAACACCTATCATTTCGTATGGTCAAACGGTTACGGTACTCAAACCATTTCAAACTTAGCTCCCGGATC
>DJFP01000204.1:14410-24057 GCA_002432565.1 Flavobacteriales bacterium UBA5869 | reverse complement strand
GAACCAACTTGCGGCGCTTCCGACGGAAGTATCACAGCAGTCGTTAATGCAACAGGAACCCCCACATACGATTGGATCGGTACCGGTCAAACAGGATTGAACTTAACGGGAGTAGCGCATGGTCTTTATACGCTAAAAGTGACTGATGGAACCGGATGCATCAAGCAGTTCACACATCAACTGGATGATGAATTTGCTGCAGATATCCATACAACCATACTGAATACGCAATGTAACCAGAACAATGGAGGAATTACCGTAAACTTCACCCCTGACCCGAATGGCGGAGGTCTTCCTTATGCATGGTCCTGGTCAAACGGTACAACTACACAGAGTAATTTCAACCTGGGGGAAGGCTCCTACACCATCACAGCACTCAGCGGTCCTACGGCACAACCTTGTTATTCCGAAAAAACGGTTTTTGTAGGAACAAGAGCTCCCCTTTCTCAGCCGATTTGTTTGGTAACTGTTGATACGGCTACTACCACCAATCTCATTGTTTGGGAAAGAACTGAAACTTCAGGAATTGATCATTACAACATTTACCGGGAATCTGATCTGGCTGGAAATTACCAGTTAATCGATACCGTAAAAGCATCCAGTTTGTCTTATTTCAATGATGTAGTTGCGTCACCGATGAACCGCTCATGGAGATACAAAATTTCTGCTGTGAATGCTTGCGGAGCGGAAAGCCCTATTTCCACAGAACACAAAACCCTGCATTTGAATACCATTCTGAATACAGGGAACGGATCATTCGATGTACTTTGGGACGATTACGAAGGTTCGGGGAACGTAAACGGTTACGTTGTTTGGAGAAAAACAGACCAGGTTGACTGGATTCCGGTTAGTACGACCATTGCATTAGGTACTTCTTTTCACAATGATACTCCTCCGGCAGGTTCAACCGGTGTAGATTATTACATTGAGATGTTAACGAATTCAGACTGTACTGCTGAAAAAGCACAGGATTTTAATACAACCCGTTCCAATCGCGAGCGTGGCCAGTTTGCAACCGGAGAAGGAGTTGACGGAGCATCATCCAACGGGATTGATGAAAGCTACCTGGATGAGATCGCTATGTATCCGAATCCTGCTCATGAAGAGCTAACCTTTGTGCAGTCTTCCAATGAAAGAATTACTTACCGCATAACAGATCTTTCCGGAAAAGAAATAAGCAAGACAACCAGTTCGGATGCTAAAGTTTTGATCCAATTGAATGGTATTCAGGCCGGTGTTTACCTGGTCGAGATCAGTTCTTCAGGTTCTAAAATAACCAAGCGACTGGTAAAACAGTAACTATATTGATTTAGTAAACCGGGGAGTCAGCTGTTGCTGACTCTTTTTTTTACCAACCATTTGCAGAAATACCGAAAACACTCAAAGAGAATTGCAAGCTACGAGTCTCTTTAAGTCATACGGCTATATTTAGTTACCTTTGCCAATTGTGAAATGCTAACATTAATGGACTTATGAAAAAGCTACTAACCCTATTAGTTGTTTTCGCTTCAACTTTCTCCTTCTCTCAGAGTTGGAATTACATAGGAAGTTCTACCGGAATTTCTAACGCTACAGAAGTAGACATCGAAATATCTGCAGGAGGAAACCTGTTTATGGCCTATATCGACTCGGATAATTCCAATAAAATCACCGTAAAAAAGTGGAATGGTACTGCCTGGGTCCTGGTAGGTACTGCCGGAATATCCAGCCCTAATGTTTTTGATCTGGAACTTATCATGCAGGGAGAGAACCCCGTAGTAGGTGCGAAGGTTCTAACAACTATTTCTTCTACAACCTATGAATTCATAGAGGTTTATGCATTCAACGGAACAACCTGGAATTCAACCGGGGTCGGAACCTATTTTTGGACTTATCATTCAAAAGATTTTGCTTTAAGCTGCAATGCGACAAATGAACTTTTTGTAACTTATTACAACCGGGAATACCAGACCTTCCCGGAAGGCTTAATCACTGTAAAGCTCGGAACCGGTACGCTGATAGGCGGAGGTATTCTTGATGACAGCAATGAAGGGTATGATGATGCTGTTTCAGCAATATCCACTACTGGTAATAACTTAAAAGTGGTCTTTGAAGAAGCAACAGTGGGAAGTCCGCAACTAACTTATTCAAATTTAACCACAAGTAATCATACCGGAAATTATATTGGCAGTGAGGGTTCATTGAAAATGGTATTGGAAAAAGGGCTTTCTTCCACCAATTATGCTTACATCAATCTCACGGATGATTCCAATCCAAAACTAATGTATTACGGTTTCAACGGTACGTCATTCGGATCACCCTTAACTATTGCTACCTCTACGACATTATCTCAGATTTCGGATTTTGATTTCGCCGGTCAGGGTACCAATACCTTTGTTTTTTACCGCCAGGGAACTACCTGTTACTACAAGCAAATTGCAGGAGATATGTCTCCTTCAGCGCCAACGACAATTACCTCCGGAATTTCACTGGCTCCAAGCAATGCCACATCTTTATCAACTGAAACACTATACGGAGTACACGTAATTGCTTATATCAGCGGAGGAAAATGTTATGTGAAAGAATATAACCTGGCTGCAAACATTGAAGATTGGGACAACTTTGTAATGTGCGAGGGAACGGTTTTTAACAATAGCGCTAGTAACAGCATCTATCTATTGGATCCGAATTTCAGTCAGGCTAATACCTCTATGACTGTCACCTCACAAAACGTGGCAATCATCCCAAATTCGGCTGTGTCCGTTTCGGGATCAGGATTAAGTTACTCTGTGTTTGTTACCAACACAAATGATGTATCAAGCCCAACCATTGTAGATTTAGAATTTACCCTTTTAGAAAATGGGAACATTGTAGAAACGGTATTATTGCAAATGCTGGTTAACCCAAAACCGGTAATTGCCTTCAATAACCCGGTAAATGCGGTTTGCCAGAATGCGAATCCTGTTAATCTGAATAACTGGGTAACGCCAAACGGAGGAACCTGGTCGGGAACAGGAATTCAAAACAACATTTTCTATCCTTCTTATCCTACGGGTTCATCAGTTGTGATGAGTTACTCCAAAACAAACCAATTCGGTTGTACGAGCTCGGCTACTTTGCCATTTACTATTAACCAAACGCCGACTTTGAATGTTACAACCACCACATCGAACTGTAACCAAAATACCGGAACTGCTTCGGTAGCAATTACAAACGGTCTGTCACCATATTCAATTTACTGGAGTACGGGTGCCACGGTTTCCAATGTTTCCGATTTGGCACCGGGACAATACCTGGTCTCCGTAACAGATGCAAACGGATGTCTTTCCACTTCTACATCAATGGTCGGATCGAACGGACTTTCCCAAACAGGAGTTCCAACAGGAGCATCGTGCTTCGGTACCAATAACGGTGGAATTAACGTAACTGTTGCAGGTGGTACAACTCCACTGACTTATGCCTGGTCAAACGGCGCGGCAACCGAAGATATTACCGGATTGGTGGGAGGACCATACGAATTAACAATTACAGATGCTTTAGGATGTATTTCCACAGCTTCTTATACGGTACAGGAACCACAGCAGATCATGTTGAACCAAATGACGGTTACACAACCGGCTTGTTCTTCATCAAACGGAGAAGTTGTTGCATCCTTCAATGGCGGAACCGCACCTTTCAACTATACCTGGATGGATGCACAGGGAAATACCATCGGAACGAACAATGCAACACTTACGGGCATAGGTGCAGGAACATATACCTGTACGATAACCGATGCAAACGGTTGTTCATTTAGTTCAGAAGCTATGGTTTCCAATAATTTCGGACCAGTGCTGGCTATTGACACCATTATACCATCCTCGTGTTCGGGTGACGGACAAATCCAATTGACCGTTATTGCAGGGAATCCGACAGATTACCTTTGGACAAACGGTGCAACCACGCAAAATATTACAAACCTTGACCCGGGATTCTATTCCGTTTCAGTAACAGGAGCTTCCGGGTGTGTTACGGTATTGGGTGGAACTGTCGAATCTACTTTACCTGATCCTATCGAAATCTGTTTGGTAACCGTTGACTCTACAACAAATACCAACCTGGTAGTTTGGGAAAAACCAATTACGACAGGTATTGACCATTTCAATATTTACCGTGAAACATCACAGGCTGGTTTGTACCAATTAGTAGATTCTGTTCCTTATGCGGACGAATCCATTTACAATGACCTGGTAGCATCACCGAATGTACGTTCCTGGAGATATAAAATTTCCTCCGTGGATGATTGCGGGAACGAATCCGAATTAAGTTCGAACCACAAAACAATCCATTTGGTAATAAGCCAAGGTTTGGGAAGTGACATCAACCTTTTCTGGGACAGCTATGAAGGTTTCAACTATTCGAACTTCGTACTGAAAAGACACACGGATGCTGCAGGATGGACAACTATCCAAACTATGCCCAATAACTTATTTACTTACACGGATCAACCCACAACAACAGACGGTTTATACTATGTAGTTACTGTTGATGCTCCAAGCACCTGTTCAAGTACCAAAATGGCACAGGATTTCAATACAACACGTTCCAACCGCGACAATCGTCTTTCAACCGGACAAACAACTTCGATCTCGGAATTATTGAACCAGGTTGTGAATATCTACCCGAATCCGGCAAATAGCTTCATCACTATTGATAACAGCTCCAGCCAGGTTATAGAAGCACGCATTCTTGACCAAACCGGAAGAATGATTTCTTCAACAATGCTCATTCCGGGGCAAACTAAAATTGACTGTGGAAAACTCGCAATGGGGGTTTACAACATCGAACTACACTCACAGGGTGCTAAAACACTGAAACGCTTTGTGATAGAAAGATAAAGAGAAGATTAAAAGGGAGTTAAAAGCTCCCTTTTTTAATCACATATCTTTGTCAATAAGTTTGATTCTTTTACTGTGTAACAGATTTGGGAAAGAAGTACTTTAATAGAAATACTTCAGCATGGCTAAAAAGAATAAACTATTCGTATTAGATACTTCTGTACTATTACACGACCACGATGCGATCATGCACTTTGAGAGACATGATGTCGCCATTCCAATTACCGTTTTGGAAGAATTGGACAAATTCAAGATCGGAAATGACACTAAAAATTTCTCAGCCCGTGAAGTAATCCGTTTCATAGATAAAATATCTGCAAACGGAGGTTTACAACAATGGATCAACCTGGGACCGAATTTGGGTTCATTCAAGGTGCTGCTGGATTCTCAACCGAAAGGAGTGGACGCAGAAACTGTTTACGGTGTCGGAAAGAACGATCATAAGATCATCAATGCAACGCTTGCCGTGAAGGAACAGGAACCCAAGAAGGATGTAATCCTGGTTACCAAGGACATCAACCTGCGCATCAAAGCAAAAGCGCTTGGAATACTCGCAGAGGATTATGAGACAGGAAAGGTTCATTCCCACGAACTGGAACAGACTTCCAGCTCTACCATTGAAGGCATTGAATCCGAAACAATCAAGCAGCTTTTTCTTAAAGGAACGATCGATGAAGACGGGATCCTGGGAAATCAGAAAGTGGCGAACGGATATTACATTCTGAAAAACGGGAAAAGTTCCGGACTTGCCTACTTTGATCCGCACACAGATACCCTTCAGCGTGTAGAGAAAGAATATACTTCCGGGATCAAGCCCAAAAATGCAGAACAGGCTTTCGCCATTAATGCTTTGATGAATAACAATATCAAGCTGGTTGCTCTGCAGGGCGTTGCGGGAACAGGAAAAACCCTTCTTGCACTAGCAGCAGCACTCGAACAGCATAAATTATTCCAGCAGATTATTCTTGCCCGCCCGCTTGTTCCGCTGTCGAACAAAGAGATCGGTTTCCTTCCGGGTGATGCCAAAGACAAGATCGGTCCGTACATGGAACCGCTTTGGGATAACCTGAAGTTTATCAAATCCCAATTCGGAGAGAATGAGAAACGCCACAAACACATTGTTGAAATGGAAGAAAACGGGCGGATCTTAATCACTCCGCTTGCTTTTATCCGTGGCAGGAGTTTGTCCAATATCCTGTTCATTGTCGACGAAGCGCAAAACCTGACTCCGCACGAGGTAAAAACGATCATTACCCGCGCCGGTGAAGGGACCAAAATTGTATTTACCGGAGATGTTCACCAGATCGATACACCTTACCTGGATGAGAACAGTAACGGATTGGCTTACCTCATCGACCGGTTGAAGGGTCAAAACCTGTTTGCCCACGTTCGTTTGGAAAAAGGAGAACGTTCCGAACTGGCAAACCTGGCAAATGATTTATTGTAATTTGGAATCCGTCAAACAGAAACTCAGAACAGGTCAAGGATAAGTTTGATTATTGAATATCCCTGAAATGGTTATATTTAGAAAAACTTTAGATTCAAAAAAAATGAAAAAACTCACATTATCGCTACTATTAATCGCCGGGGCAGGTTTTACTTCCATGGCGCAAAAAATCCGTACCGAATCAGGAGATCTTTCCTTCCTGAAAGGACAAACAGAGTTAAACATCCGCTATGATTTTTCTGACTTCCAGGTTGGAGGATTTGCAAGCGAAGAAGATTATAAAAACAAGAAAATCAAAGAATACAACGAAAAAGAAGCCGGAAGAGGAGACACCTGGGAAAAATCCTGGGAACGAGATAAGAAAGAACGTTTCCCTAATAAATTCGAAGAATTGTTCGACAAGGGATTGGCGGGGAAAATCCATGCTGTACAAAACAATGAGAAGGCAGCCTATACACTGATCGTTAAAACAACTTTTATAGAACCAGGTTTCAATGTGGGTGTGGTACGAAGAAGTGCAGCCGTTGCTTTCGAGTACATTTTCGTAGAATCCGGTGATGATTCAAAAGTCATGGCGAAACTAAAGCAGCCGAATGTTCCGGGTTCTCAATTCGGCGGGTATGATTTCGACACCGGAACGCGTATTTCCGAATCTTACGCAAAAGGAGCCAAAATGCTTGCGGCACACATGCTCAAAAACATGAAATAATCTTATATTACGATTCAATGCCCGCGGTTCTAAAAGCCGGGGCATTTTTCGTTTATACCATTTCTTCTGCGTAAATTCACAAGACCATTTTATGCAATTCAATTATGGGCACATTTCGCAGCGATTTATCCAAAACAGCGTTTCCGCTTTCCGAACGCATTTCTGCCAGAACCATCCGTGGTTCGATCCTGGAATTTATTCAAAAGGAGAATCCCGATTTCAATGAAAATTGTCATTTATCCATCAGTGAACTGAACGATTACCGGGAAAAGTACCTTTCCGACATGATGCAGGCCCAATTGGGCGAATTATCTGACCTGGACCAAACCGTACTGATTTCCCTCAATGAGAAAAAACTCCTTTCGGACCAGCTGGAAGATCAGGCGGAACGCGATACTTTGGGCCAGCGGGTAGCAGATAAAGTGGCAACATTCGGCGGAAGCTGGACGTTCATCATTTCTTTCATGACTTTCTTACTGCTTTGGATTGCACTCAACGCTTTTATTCTGCTTAATAAAGGATTTGACCCTTACCCTTTCATCCTTTTGAACCTCATTCTATCTTGTCTGGCAGCACTGCAGGCACCTGTTATTATGATGAGTCAGAACAGGCAGGAAGAAAAAGACCGTGAACGGGCTAAAAAAGATTACATGATCAACCTGAAATCGGAAGTAGAGATCAGACTGCTCCACGATAAAATTGACCACCTGATTATTCACCAGCAGCAGGAACTGCTCGAAATGCAGAAAATCCAGCTCGATACCATGAAAGACTTGCTCTTGAAGCACAAAGAAGGAAAGCAATGATCCCAACCCGCTTTTATTATCCGTCTCCCGGGTTTTCTATTTACTGGAAAAATGGAAATGGTAAAAAACTGGCCGAAAAAATGACCGGTACATTTCCGGAAAAAACAGAAATAGAACAATTGGTTCCGCGGCTTTTTGAAACTGACGAACTTGCAGACCGGGTTATCCGGGAAGTTTACCAGGTTCATGGATTCAAACAAGCCGATCAGTGGATCAACCAATTACTTGATGGTGAAAAACCAGCGCATGTTCCGGATTCACTGCTGCAAATCATTGAACAAATTACCCACAAACCTGATTGGTTAAACGAAAACTTGCTGGAACACGGCGCCTCTCTCTGCAGAAGATCCGGTTCACTGGGACTAATGGTACTTCGCAATTATTGCCTGATGGGGGGATACGAATCCTCAGCCATCAACAAACCACTCGTTTTTACCGGAGCACTGAAAAAAGGCGCCGCCAAGCGCTTAACAGAAACAACCGAGTTCTGGGTTCGCATCGTAGGTGAAAATGCCATTACAATGCCTCAAAACGGCTTAAAAGAATGTTTGAAGATCCGTCTGATGCATGCATATGCGCGAGTAAGTATTCTCGAGGAGGGAAAATGGCAGGAAGAAAATTGGGGAGCTCCGTTGAACCAATGGGACATGCTTGCAACAAACCTGGGATTCTCCATCATCTTTTTGGACGGACTCCGAAAGTTGGGCATGAAACCAACTGAAGCCGAGATTCAGGGTTTGTTCCATTTTTGGAAATATGTCGGATACCTGCTCGGAACACCGGAATCCTACTTCCCGGAGACCGAATCAGATGCCATTCGTGCTATTTATGCCTGGACAATCACGCAGGCCCCGGCAGACAAAGACACACTAGCACTTGCCAAAGCATTGACACTCGAGCCACTTGACGGACCTTTTCCGGACAAGAATTGGCAAAAGAACCTTGTTTACAAAACGCATTTGGGATACAATTGGTTTTTCCTGGGAAAGAGTTCCTGTGAAACGATGCAGCTGCCACAAACAGCCTGGCGTATCTTCCCTCCTATTCAAAGCTTCTTTGTGAACCTTGGACAGGCATTCGTTTTCCGCTCCGAAAAGAGTTACCAGCGATCGATACTACGAAACCGCAGAGCACAAACGAAAGTGGTGAATGCCTACCTTGAGAGTCATGGAAGGAAAAAAGTTGAGGATAAGTAATCAGGTTCCCGGACGATTAAAACGGCTACAATTAGCCTTATGGTAATAAGGAATAACAGAATTTTCTGATATCTCATCCGGTTAAATGAATAATTTTCCTTTTTTTGTCTTACTCTATAAACACACCATGAAAATAGTACTCTTCGTCCTGACAGGATTAGTATTCACTATTTCTGCAGCCTGCAGCAAAAGAAGTTCCTACACTTGCTACTGCAAACCTCCGGGAAGCAGCGGATTTGGAGAGCCGATCGGGCAGCCATTCCCGAAAGCCACTAAAGCAAAAGCAGAAGAAACCTGCGAGATATTCTCTAACACAGAACGCACCTGCAGTCCGGTATTTGCCAACTAGGAAAACTCACTTTGAATATCCTTATTCCTGATGCGGATCCGACATTCGCATCTATTGCCGCTAATGCCTTCCTTCAAAGAATAGAAAGTCCAGTTTGATCGATTATTCAGATCAAGTCGCTACATTTCTTTCGACGAAGGATTTTCCAATCCTCCATACGTGTAAACATTATACGGAAGAATTCTTTTCGCTATGCGTTGAGCCAGGAAACTGCTGATTAAAACCGGAATAAACAATGCATAGCCGTTCGGAACCAAATTACAAACCAGTATCAATGCTGTAAA
>DJFP01000204.1:12240-14365 GCA_002432565.1 Flavobacteriales bacterium UBA5869 | reverse complement strand
CCGGCACCCAGGGTTAATGCCGCAACCAATGGTTTTATGAAGATCAGCAAAGCCAAAATCAGAAGGGAAACAGGTTCTTTCTCCAATACCTGGCTGATTAGTTCAGTAAGCCCATAATAACTGTCGCCATATAGAAACGGAAGGCATAAAATGGCAAACCCCACCAATAACGCTCCCAGGTTCACGCGCAGGAAATTATTCGGAATCCGGCTGAAAAAGTCTTTGATGCGGATAACCAAAATGGTGAAATAGACGGAAAGCAAAGCACCGAATAAACTCAATAACACAAAAAAAGGCAATGCTTTCCAGGCCCAATCGTTAACTTCAAAAGGTAGTAAAGGTTTACTATCTTCTGCCAGGATAAAAATCCATGCTGTCAATCCAGCTGAAAGACAGGCAATCAAAAGTGATCTGTTGACTTTTCGGGCAATAACTTCCAGGGCAAAAAACAAACCGACCAACGGACTTCCGAACAAAACCCCTACCCCAGCTACAACTCCGGCGCTGACCAATTCCCGTTTATACATCTTCGCCGAAAAATCACGTTTATAAGCCTCATTTCCAACAGTAGCTGTTGCAACTACCGTGGATACTTCTATCCCCGTAGAACCACCGAAAACAACCGTAAAAAATCCGTTCAGCAAGTGCGAAGGCAGCTTAAACAAAGGCAAATGGTCTTTGCGCTGATCCAATGTTTTATAAATTTCGGTAATTCCCTTGTTCTTCCGGTTTCGGAAAAGGTATTTGCGCAGGAAGTAAATGGTCGTGATTCCGCATGTAGGAAAAACAATCAACCAAACCCCGTTTGTATTCACCGCAAAGGAGTATAGTTCATGCTGAAAATGCTCGGTCATCCACTTCAATGCGAAGGCAGATACGCAGCAGATCAAAGCCGTCAACATGGAGACAACCACTAATTTTAGGTCATTGTACAGAATTATTTTATTCCTTTCCGTCATGTCCGCAAAATTACGGATATACTAACGAGTAATAAGTGAAAAACTTGTTATTTTCAGGAACACAAGCATCTCAAAATAAGGTTTTATTGAATATCCGCATTCGTAATGCCGATCTGGCACTCACATTCACCACCTCCTCCAAACTCTTTCTTAAGGGTAAAATACTTCCAGTTGGACCTGTCGTTCAAATCAAGAGTCGGATGCAGGCTGTCATTTCCCACTATGATGGCCTGGAGTGTATCCGCAAAGGCGCTGCATGATTTATAATCCTTTAGCCGGCTTATTTGTCTCATATCGAAAATAGCCGTCTGGCTATGGCTTCCGACGAAAATAGAATCCGACACGTATCCGATAATATCTGCTGATGTATTCCGTGGAACAATAACCAGATCATAGTCGGAATCATTTATGATTAGTTTTCGATGCTTTGTTGACTGATCACAAGCACAGAAGAAAAAGATGGAAAACGGTAGGAGTGCGCAGAACAGCAGTGATTTATACTTCTTCATAAATGTATTTCTCCTGCTAAAATTGCACAGCCAACCGGTCCGATAAAATTTTCGCTATCAACCGTTTGGCTACTTTTTTGAAAACAAAGAACCCCGACCAACTATGATCGGGGTTTAATTATCTTATTTCGCTTTTTTACCGGATCTCTCCGCCAGCCTCGAATCCTTTTTCGGGGATCATAAAGCTCAGTTTTCCTTCTTCGTTCTCCGCCATCAGGATCATTCCCTGGGATTCTACTCCACGGATTTTTCTCGGAGCCAGGTTCATCAAAACAGCTACTGTTTTTCCAACCACCTCTTCGGGTGTATAATGCTCTGCTATACCGGAAACAATCGTACGGGTATCAATTCCCGTATTCACAGTCAACTGCAATAATTTATCTGCCTTCGGGACGCGGATTGCCTCTGTGATCGTTCCCAAACGGATATCCATCTTTGTGAAATCGTCAAAAGAAGTTTCTTCCTTTTGTGGAGGGAAATTCGTTGCTGCAACCGGTTGTGAAGCATGGAGGTATTCAACCTCTTTCGCTACAAATTCGTCATCGATTTTCTGGAACAGGATTGTTGGAGGGTTTGTTTGATCTCCGTCATTCATCAAAATACTTCCTGCTTTGTCCCAGGCCTGCGCTTGTGTACCTACAAAACCACGGATCTTAG
>DJFP01000204.1:2821-12235 GCA_002432565.1 Flavobacteriales bacterium UBA5869 | reverse complement strand
AGGTATTTATTCCCGATACGAGCCAGCATCATCGCTTCCGCTTGCGCATCACGTAGTTTGTATTGGTAAACCAACTCTGCAATGCGTTGTGGAATTGCCTTCATATCTTCCAGTACCTGTTGGTCTTCAGCCGTTAATTCACCACATGCAGGAACTTTTCCTTCGTAATATTTTTGGGTCAGAACCAACGCACGATTGATGAAATTCCCCAGGATATCCGCCAGTTCGTTATTGACCCTTGCCTGGTATTCTTTCCAGGTAAACTCAGCATCTTTCGTTTCAGGTGCGATACAAGTAAGGGTGTATTTCAACTCATCGATTTTCTCCGGGTATCTTTCCAAATACTCGTGAAGCCAAACCGCCCAGTTGCGGGAAGTGGAGAATTTATCTCCTTCCAGGTTCAGGAACTCGTAAGCCGGTACGTTGTCCGGTAAAATGAAGCCTCCGTGGTCTTTCAACAAAATCGGGAAAATGATTGCGTGGAATACAATATTGTCTTTCCCGATGAAATGTACCAGTTTGCGGTCTTCGTTGCACCAGTAGTCTTTCCAGTCTTTGCCGTTGTCCAAAGCCCATTGCTTGGTAGCCGAAATGTACCCGATAGGCGCATCCAGCCAAACGTACAACACTTTTCCATCAGCACCCGGAAGCGGAACGGGAACTCCCCAATCCAGGTCACGTGTCATAGCACGCGGGTGCAAACCACCATCGATCCATGACATACACTGACCAATTACCTGGTTTCTCCAGGCTTTCGGATCGTGTTGTTTCTTACCGTTCAGCATGCCTTCTTTGATCCATGGACGCAGCCACTCTTCGTGCTTGTCCATCGGCAGGAACCAGTGTGATGTAGTACGTAAAACCGGCGATTTCCCACTCAAAGTAGAGATCGGGTTTTTCAAATCAGTCGGACTTAGATCCGAGCCGCATTTCTCGCATTGATCTCCGTAAGCATTCGGGTTCCCGCAATTCGGGCACTCACCCGTGATATATCTGTCAGCTAAAAACTGCTGGTATTCCTCGTCGTAATATTGTTCGGTCGTTTCTTCGATGAATTTCCCGTTCTTCTCCAAAACCTTAAAGAAATCCTGAGCCGTTTCGATATGGATCTGCTCAGAGGTACGGTGGAAAATATCAAAAGAGATNNCCGATTATTTTATTGTACTTGTCCACGATTTCCCGGGGTGTGATTCCCTCCTTTTTGGCCCGCAAGGTAATGGCAGCACCATGCTCATCCGAGCCGCAGATGAAAGCCACATCGTGTCCGTTGGAGCGCAGAAAACGCACAAAAATATCAGCAGGCAGGTAAACACCGGCAACGTGTCCTAAATGAAGGGGTCCGTTCGCATATGGGAGCGCAGCTGTTACAGTAAATTTCGATTTGTTCATGGTGTAAAATTAGGAAAAATATAACCGCCTCCCCCTTCAGAGGGGGATAAAGGGGGAGGAAAAATGCGAATCTTTTAGTTATCCGCGGAATGCACCAACTGATAGAAATTTTATTAGGAACAAAACATGCTAGTTAGCGATACAAAAAAGGCACATCTTTGTGAAAGAAAGTATTGATGTGCGATGCATCGCACCAAACAGATCTTTTTATTGGTATACCCCCGAGAATTTCAAACAAACTCCTTCTGCTGTACTCAGCTGCCCCGAAACTTTCAATGATTGATCATCTTGCTCGGTAACGGTCATCCTGAAAGTTGCTTCCGGTGTATTTACCGGATTCAAAACCGCTAAAAATTTGCTGGTTGCAAGTGTTTTTAACCGGATCGGCTTGTTAAATTGTGTTCCAAGGATTTCTTTCACCAATTCTAACTGCACAACTCCGGGAGTAACAGGATTATTTGGAAAATGCCCCTCGTAAATGCGGTGTTTCGGATCAATTGAGATACTTGCTTCAAGAACATTGTCTTCAAAATTCAAGGAATTGATCGTATAAAAAGTGTCTTTTAAAATCATTAGAATGTAGTGAATTTAGAGTCATTAATTGTACCGTTGACTTCCATGTTTGAAAAACTGTAAACCAATTTGTTGTCTTTATCGGTCTGCATAGTCAATTCTTTGATGGTAAGTTCTTTCTTTCCAAAAACAAGATTGATCTCAGAAACGTAACGCTTCATTTTATCGCTTTTCGGGGTAAGTACCAATTTGTAGTTTGATTTATTTTCGAAATAACTGATCCTGAATTCCTTTTCATTCAAAAATTCTCCGGTCATCATTTGTACCATCAGGCCTTGAATCTTCTTCACGACCATTTTGGAGGAAGCACTGCTTACTTCTTTTCCTTTTTCCTGGAGTTTGACAGTTTTTCCGTTGATTAGGATGATCTGGTTTTCAGGTTTTGTTTTTTCCCAGCGGATTTTGTTTTCCTTTTTGTACCACATTTTTCCCGAACCTTTTTGAGCATTGGTTAAAAGGGAGGAAGTGGCGGTTTCAGTGAAGTCTGCCTTGATTGCCTTGGTTTCTTTATGTTGTTTTTCCAGGGCTGCTTTGCATGCTTTAGGATCAGGGATTTTTGAATAATCCTGTGCAGATGCATTTAAAGCAAGCAGAAAAAGGAGGAAACTACTTATTAATTTCATGAATGAATTTTTTCAGATGTTCTTGCTTTGCAAAGATAATACCATTTGCTTGTGCCTGGGTAATGTATTCCTCCAGGATATCCGCTGTCTGCTCTAAATTATCATGCAGCAGAACAATGCTTCTGGGCGTGGTTTTCATCAAACGTTTCAGCAAAGATTCCCGGTTTTTAAAAGAATCATACGAACGAACACTCCATGCAACAATCTTGAATTTCCGTCTCCTCAGTGCACGGGCAATTTTCGGGTTTGTATAACCGATCGGAGGGCGGAAAATGGTGATTTTTTCCGATACCAGCGGCTCTATGTTTTTTGTAAACTGATCTATTTCGGTTGCTATTTTTTCGCTGTGAAGCATAGCAAAGAAAAGGGAATGATTTTGCGTGTGATTGCCGATACTGTGCCCTTCGGAAATGATCCGCTGTACAATTTCGGGGTGTTCCTGGGCTTTGCTGCCAATCATGAAAAAGATCGCTTTAATATCATATTTTTTAAGCGTGTCCAAAATGCGTGGTGTCTGAACCGGATCAGGACCATCATCAAAAGTAAGAATGACTTCAGGACTGCTGTTCCGGAAAATGGACGGGTAGAAATATTGAAAACGCAGGAATACGATCCCGAAAACGAGAAAAACGCAGAAGTTGGAGATAACAAATGCTATCCAAAGCCACAAATAAGGACTGTTCCGGAAAATTAGAATAACGATCAAAAGCGTGCTTAATGCAACTGCAATATTGAGTCTATGCTTCCACCTCATTTCTATTGATGAGCGTCAAGCCCAATTTATTGGATTCTAAATTATTTACGATCAATATGCGCTTGTCGTCTGTATTCCCGATCAGCCAATCATTTGCCATATGCAGCGCGAAAGCAGATGCACTTTGGTAAAAACCGGTATAATCGGTGAAAGAAATATGGTTCTTGGCCAGGAATCTGAAGTCAGAACGCGCTTCCAGGATAAGATCAAGGTCTCCGGAACTGCAATTGTTTGCATCCAGGAACTGATTGATAAGTGTTACAAGTGTTTCCTGGCTTTTGGTAGAAAAATAAACCTCACATGCCTGCACAAATGCAATGGAATTCCCCTTTTCACCGGATAATACTGCAAACGTAGCACCGGATGTGAAAGGAAGATGCGTTAGGATCAGGGAGCCGCGCAGTCTTTCCAAAAATGGAATGGCTTCATCAGCTGCCCCCACCAAAACTGATTTTTTCCCTTCATCGATGCACAAAAGACCGTCTTTCAAAGCAACTTCGAATGAAAGTGCATTTTGGGTATGAGTCATGTTGTAAGCATGATTCTTGAGGTCCAGGGAAATCTGTCCTGAAATAGTATTGTGTGTGCTTTGGATAAAAGCAGTCGGTGAAAGTACATCACCACTCACGGTATTAATAGTTACCAGGAACTTTTCGGTGTCTGTTAAACAGCCCAATGCCGTTCCTACGGAAATGGAATCAAATTCATTCGGGACTTTTTCCTGGCAGGCTTTGGAAGCCGTAATTCCCATGCGTAAGATGGTACTCAGTCTTCGAAGCGCAGCAACCGGAATATAATTCTTGTAATCCGGAGATATTAATTGGTTTTCAGCAGTTAAAGGCTTCAATTCATCCCAGATGTTCTCTTTTTGGAAGGAGTCCTGGTGTGTAATTGATTCGATATGTTGAATGAAGTACATATTAAACTGCGCTTAAAATGATGCTTGAATTATTTCCCCCGAACCCGAAAGAGTTGGATAGAATGTGTTTGATCGTATGACCTTCCGAATAGTTCTTAACAGGAATAAGTCCTGTTTCTTCAATGGCCTGACTGAAGTTCAGGTTAGGAAGTAAAATTCCCTTATTCAGGGCTAAAATAGCAAACACAGCCTCAATTCCTCCTGAAGCCGCTAAGGTGTGTCCCGTATATGATTTGGTGGAACTGAATGGAGGTACGGATGACCCGAAAACGGTTTTAATCCCGTGGGATTCTGAAAGGTCGTTGTTAGGTGTCGCCGTTCCATGTGCATTGATATAATCAATATCTGCCGGATTTAATCCTGCAACTTTCAGGGCACTTTTCATAGCAAGTGTTGCACCGTATCCTTCCGGTGAAGAAGCTGTTTGGTGATAGGCATCTGAAGCATTTGCCCAGCCAGAAAGAACAGCCAAAGGCTTTTTACCGGTTTTCCGCATTGTTTCTTCGGTTTCCAGGACCAAAAAAGCGGCCCCTTCTCCCAGGTTGATCCCTTTTCGCGTTTCATCAAATGGCCTGCACCATTCTTCGTCAAAGATCATCAGTGACCGGAATCCTGCAATGGTAAACTGGGAAAGTCCGTCCGTTCCACCAACCACCACACGGTCTAATTGCCCGCTTAAAAGCATTCTCGCGCCCAGCATAATGGAATTTGCGGCTGATGAGCACGCTGTGGAGATGGTATTGATGTATCCCCTGATCCCAAGTTCTTGCGCAATTTGCTCGCTGGTAGTGCCGCTGGAATGGTTTTTATAAACATTCAGATCATCACTTTCATCCTTCAGATAGTCCTTGTATGCAATTTCACTGACATCCATTCCGCCTACGGAAGTTCCGGAGATTAACCCGGTGCGGACCTCAGAGCTTAATTCGTGTTCCCCGAAGGCTTCTTTGGCAGCGATCATTCCAAGCAGAGCCGTTCTGGATGCATTTTGGGTCAAACCGAAGCGCTCAATCAATTCCTGGTTGGTCCAACTGATTTCACCCACCTTAAAACGTTCCGTATAGGGTTTTCTGCCTTGTTTGATGCCTGTTTTTTCCGACTTCAAAGCAAGCAGGGTTTCTTCCACATTTTCACCGATGGAGGAAATAACGCCATATCCGGTAACGTAGATGCGCATTTATTGATGTTTAGAAATGTAATCCGCTAAAGTATTCACCGATTGGAAGATCTCTTTTCCTTCATTCGGGTCTGAGATTTTGATCCCGTAGTTGGAATCCAGCAAAACGATGAACTCAAGGGCATCGATCGAATCCAATCCGAGTCCCTGATCTCCGAATAGCGGAGCATCGTCCCGAATATCTGCCGGAGTAAGGTCTTCCAGGTTTAATTGCTCAATAATCTGAGCCTTTAGGTTTTCTTTTAAGTCACTCATTTCTGTATTGTTTAATTAGTGTTGACAGTTCAAGCTCCACTGAATATGCTTCTTCTTCAGAATCAGTTAGCAAAAATAGGAAACATTCTTGTTCACCATTCGTTTTTGCCTCTACCCAAGCGCATAAACAGCAATTATTACCTTTATTTAACGCCATTTGTGCCCATTCGGAAAAATGTACCGGATTAAAAGCTTCTTCTATGAAAAAACAATTTTCTCCGTACCACTTATGACGAATGCAAAGTTCACCGGTAACAATGTTCGGTAAAGTATAAACGAAAAGTGAGGGGCTTGGGTTTTTCAACTGTTCGTAGCTTTCTACAAACAGGTTATCTGTATTCTGACTGGCAGAACTATTTGCAAAGATCAATTGCAGGTCGTTTTCCAGGTCTGCATCCTTGGGAAAAAACGGAAGCAGCAATTCAGTCCCGATGAATGCCATTTTGGAAAGAACATCCATCTTGTAGAACTTCGGGTATTCCGCTCCGAGTTGCTGGTAAGCTGATTTCAACGGATTTTCTTCTCCGGCAGTATCGTAAACCAGTTTTCCATTCAGGAATGTTCCTTTCGGGCATACATAACTATGTGCTAAAATCTTCACGATTGCTTTTGTAAAATTAAACTGGCATTTCCTCCTCCGAAACCGGAAGCGGTTTTCAGCACGGTATTCAAGGCTTTCTGCTCCATGTGCTGAATAATATTGAGTGGAACTGAAGTTCCGGTCTCTTTAAATCCAAGGTTCGGAAATAAGGTATTTTTCTCCATGGAAACAATACTCATAATGATTTCCAAAACACCTGCAGCCCCAAGCGTATGTCCGAAATAACCCTTCATGCTGTTCAACGGGACCTGGTCGAGGTTCATTCTGCCAAAAGCAATGCTCTCCATCTCATCATTGAATACGGTCGCTGTGCCGTGGGCAGAAATAAAATCGATATCCGAAGCCTTTTTACCGCTCCGGCGGAAAGTTTTTTCAATGGAACGCACAAGACCTTCACCTGTTCTGGAAGGCCCGGAAATGTGATTGGCATCGTTGGATGATGAACCACCCTTATACAGAACGGCAAAATCGGCTGGTTTCTGTGTCGAAACCAATACAATACCGCATCCTTCTCCCAATACGGTTCCATTCCGGCTTTTATCAAATGGTTTGCAGGTCTCGTTGCTTAAAGCAAACAAGCTTTGAAATCCGTATGAAACAAATTCGGAAACAGCATCAATCCCGATTACGAGTACTTGGTCGTATTTCCCTGCGAACAGGTAGTCTGCGGCTGTATTGATGGCAATTACTCCCGAAATACAAGCATTTGAAATAATCAGTACGTCTGTTGCGGGGAAAAATTCATGAACGATGGAAGCCGTCTCTGCGAAAGTGTCACCGGGAAGCAGGTCGATATTTCCCTTAGTGGAACTTACGATAACCGCTGTTTTCCCGGAGATTTCCGGGTGCGCGTTTTTAGCTTTCTCAAGTGCCTCACGCAGAAGTGTATCGTACCGGTTACCTGTAATTTCTTCTCTTTTGGCCAAAGGAATTGCTGTTTGCTGGAAACCTGCTTTTTCATGAATCTTAATTCCTGAAATGCCGTTTTTGAACGCATCGAAATGTTGTTCAATGGTATTTCCTAACGGAGTTACCAATGAAAGTGCGGATATGTAAATGGGTTTATCCATCGATCCAGTCTTGCTTTTCTTCCCAAATACGGTAAAATTCGGGTTTGATTAATTCCAGGGTACGGTCAGAAGTAAACATGAATACCTGCATGGTCATTCCTGTTGCTGCAATCTGTTTGGTTGCGTTATTAATTACTTCGTAACGGAATACGATTTTCGCTGAATCGTGTTGTTCCAAAATAACATTGACTAAAGCTCCTTCTCCATAAAAGATGGAAGCTTTGTGTGAGATCTCTGATTTTACAATCGGAATGAAATATCCCTGGGCGTGCACATCCAGGTACTCGATCCCATAATCCCTTCCGAACTGCTCGCGTGCATCCTCGAAGAATTTCAGGTAATTTCCATGCCAAACAACGCCCATAGCGTCTGTTTCACTGAAACGGATCGGAATAAGAATGGATGATTTCAGGATTTTCATGCCAAAACAATTTTCATTTGACAGGTCAAAAGCACTTTTCCGTTGGATTTCGCAGTTCCTTCCACCAGGTGAATGGTATCAAAAGTACTGAGTACTTTAACGGATGTCTCAATCCGGTCATTTTCTTTTGCGGTATCTTCTACCTGCACCTGGGTTACAGCTCCGATAAAACCTAGTTTTGGTTCGCCGCCTTCTTCCAGGCTGTTCAAATAACCGAAACCTGCCGCACAGGTTTGTGCAATATTCTCAATCAATGCTGATTCGGACAGGACCTGGTTTTCCAGGAACAAATTATCGGACTCAATTTGGAACTCGGTTTTGAAACCGGCCTCGTCTGCCGACAAAAGACTATCTATCATCACGAAAGGAGCCCTTTGCGGAATGATGGATGTAATATTTTCTTTGTTAATCAACATANNACTTGTTCTTCCAGGTGTTTGGCATAAATTTCTGCAATTTTTTCAGGGGATTCGAACGTTGTGATCGGATCCGTAGCGCTTAATTCATAGTGCGTACTTCCTGCTTTGACTGCGTATACAAAGGTAAGCGGAACTTTGAATTTATGTGCCATAATAAATGGTCCGGCAGGGAATTCTGCAAATCCGTTCATAAAAGGCAGTTTAAAGTTCTTTTGACCGGCTGTTGTCCTGTCCGCATGCAGAGCGATGAGTTCGTTGCGTTTTAAAGCCTGGTGGATCAAAATCAGGTGGGAAAGATCGTCTTTGATAGGAATCAGCTGGTATTGGGATTTTCCGGCAGAATCTTCTATGAAAGCCTTAATCTTTTGGACTTCGGCATCAAGCATCAATATATTGATCTTGAGGGTAATTCTTTCTCCAAGCAGGTTTCCGGCATTTTCCCAATTTCCCAGGTGTGCCGAAAACAAGAATCCGCCCTTTCCGGCTTCATTCATTTTGATTAAGGCTTCTTCGTTGTTAAACCGAAAGGTAAAAATCTTTTTTCGCGGAGTTTTAAGTGCTATCCGGTCAATCAATGTCTGTCCGAAAACATACAAATTCCGTGCGGTTGCTCTTAATGCTTTTCCTTTGCTATAATTAAATCCTTTTTGGTAAAAGGAAACTAAAGCTTTACGCGGTTTGCGCGAAAATAACAGGAAATAACCGGAAACTCCGATGCAGAAAAAGTAAGCAAAGCGAACCCCTAAAAATCGAATAGAGTAAATAAAGAACTTATATCCCCAAAGCGAACCTTTGGTTTTACCATCCCATTTTTGTTCCATCCACTATTAAGCGTTCAAACGTTGTTCAACTAAATCGTAGAAATCGTTGAAAGTCTCAATGGTTTTGAAATCTTCTGCAGTAGGTTTAATCCCTAAATTCTCTTCAATAACAACTACCAGATCCACATAGTCAAGACTATCAAGATCTAAGGTTTGCTGCAGGTTATTCTCAGGTTGGATCAATGCCGCATCAACTTCAAATTCGTCAGATAAAAACTGTTTTGTAGTAAGAATGATGTCTTCTCTTTTCATCGTTTGTAGGTAACTCTTTATTTTTTAAACTTTTTGATAATCAGGGAGGAATTTGTTCCTCCGAATCCAAATGAATTGGAAAGGAAACAGTCAATATTCTGCTCTTTGTAGCTTGGAATAATGTTGATCTTTTCCGAATG
>DJFP01000204.1:0-2757 GCA_002432565.1 Flavobacteriales bacterium UBA5869 | reverse complement strand
GGAGTGGAAGTAGCATGCGCATTTACATAGTCAATATCTTTTGGTGTCAAATTAGCTTGTTTCAAAGCCATGCTCAGGGATCTGAACTGACCGTCGAAATTCGGATTGGAAATATGATCGCCATTCGAAGAAAACCCGAATCCCACAATCTCACCGTAAATCGGAGCATTTCTTTTCAACGCAGATTCTAAAGATTCGATGATCACAGTAGCAGCACCTCCGGAAGGGACCAATCCGTCGCGGTCTCTGTCGAAAGGCCGGCTTGCCATAGAAGGAGCGGCATCTCTTACCGAGAATGTTCCCAGGCCATCAAAACTTGCCATTGCATAAGGATTAATTTCCTGTGCTCCGCCGCAAACTACACGTTCCTGAAGCCCTTGTTTGATCAGCAGGTATCCCATTCCGATAGAGTGAGACCCGGAAGCGCAGGCTGCAGAGATGGTGAAATTCATTCCTTTCAATTTGAAAATCGTTGAAAGGTTCATATTCACTGTCGAATTCATGTTTTGAAAGATATCACCACTCCCGATAAGTGTGGTGTTCTTTTTGGCACGNNAAAGCGAACCGGGCTGGCTGGTGCATTCCGATGCGCTGACGACGCGAAAGGAAAGGATTCAAATCCGGTTCTGCAACCATTCCGGTAAAGCAGGAACGGTAACCGAAGTCTTTACGCTGCTCATCGTAAATAACCCCACTGCGGCCAAGACGCAGGGATTCCAGAACCGTGTCCAGGTCTTCACCCAAACACGAGTAGGCACCAATTCCGGTAATTACTACACGATGTTCCATTCTAAGCGTAAATTCCTCCGTTAATATTAATAACCTCACCGGTTATGTAAGCTGCTTTTTCCGACGCCAAAAAACTCGCAAGATACGCTACTTCTTCCACTTTTCCAAAGCGGTTTGCAGGAACCATCCGTTTTAATTCATTCATATCCAGGTCACTGGTCATGTCCGACTCAATGAATCCGGGAGCGATTGCATTTACGGTAATGTTCCGTTTAGCGATTTCTTGCGAAAGTGCCTTCGTTGCAGCAATCATGCCACCTTTGGCAGCTGAATAATTGGTTTGTCCGGGAACACCCTTTAAACCGCTCAAAGAGGCAATATTGATGATGCGTCCGCTTCGTTGTCTCAACATACGTTGTATAATTGCTTGTGTGCAGTTATACATCCCTTTCAAAGAAGTGTTCAATACAGCATCCCAATCTTCTTCGGTTACCCACGGGAATAAATTATCTTTTGTGATACCTGCATTGTTTACCAAAACATGGATAATTCCTTCAGGGTTAGCTGAATACCAGTTCTCAACGGCAGTTTTTACGGCAGCGCCGTCTTTTACGTCGAAATGCATCAATTCGCCTGTTCCGCCTGCCTGCTGAATCAACTTAAGCGTTTCTTCCGCAGCAGCTTTGTTGGAAGCATAATTGATTAATATATGGAGGTTTAAGTCCTGGGATATTTGCAGCGCGATCGCACGTCCGATTCCTCGGGATGCACCTGTGATTAGAGCACATTTCATAGGGCAAGAGTTGTTTTCTTAAGGGTGTTTGTTACGTTTCGGATAGCTTCAAATTGTGGAATATCTTCGTTGATAGTTGGAGAGACTGCACGAATTTGATTATAAATTTCTTTTGTTTTNNGAAGAAAGTTTGTTTTTTCGGGTTTCATCCAGTAAATCAATCGCCTGGCAAACGGACATCATGTGAATAGCCATTACCTGGAATCCATTCTCAATTACCTTTTTAGTAATCACAGCGCTGTTCGTTCCCATACTTACGATATCCTGGTTATCGTTGTTGTTGGAAATACTGTGAACGTACATCGAATTGGAAAGCATCTGGTTTTCAGCAGTTGTGGAAGTCGCCGTAAACTGCATTCCNNCCGTTGATTTTGCTGTTCAACAAGAAGTTTAACTGTCTTTCCGCAAGCATCGTCAATTTGGTGATTACCAGTTTGATCTTATCCATTTCCAGTGAAATATAGTCCCCGTGGAAGTTACCTCCATGGAATACATTCTCACGCTCCAGGCTCACAACCGGGTTGTCATTGGTGGAATTGATCTCGTTCTCGATAATTGTCTTCGCATAGTCCAAAGTGTCTTTTACAGGACCAAGGATTTGCGGAATACAGCGAATGGAGTAATATTCCTGGATTTTTTTCTTGAATTCGGTTGTTTCAGCAACTTTGTCGTCGGTGAAAAGCTCTTCACGTTTTTTGATCAGGGTGCTGTCTTTCAGGAAGTCACGCATGGATTTGGCAACAAATTGCTGACCGGCGTGCAGTTTTACCTCATTCAGGCCTACAGAGAATGAATCGTCATAAGCCTCCACAATTTCGTTGATCATGGTTGAAGCTGCGATTGCCCAATCCAATAAGCGGTATGAGTAGATCAAATTCACCGAACCGATTCCCGACATGCAGGAAGTTCCGTTCATCAATCCCAATCCGTCGCGCAATTTTACTTTTAGCGGAGTAATGTTCTTTTCGGCTAAAACTTCCGAAGTCTTTCTGCGAACACCATCGATGTAAACATATCCTTCACCGATGAGGTTTAACGCCAAATGTGCCAATTGGACCAAATCACCACTTGCACCGACACCTCCGTGTTCGTAGATCTCAGGAATAATGTCGTGATTCAGAAACTGGACTAACTTCTCAATCACTCCATAACTGACACCTGAATTCCCCTGCATGAAATTCGTTAACCGGGAAAGCACAACTGCTCTCGCAGATTCGGCATCCAATACATTTCCT
>DJFP01000240.1:6721-19307 GCA_002432565.1 Flavobacteriales bacterium UBA5869 | reverse complement strand
TATTGCTTTATACTTACGGGCTTTCCCAAACAAAAGCGGGCTGATGATCAAAGCGAGACCCTGGATTAGCCTGTCCCCGAAACTTCTTTCTTTTCGTGGTCCGATGAGGAACGAAGGTCTTATAAATACAGTTGTTGGAATTTTCAATTGTAAAATACGTTCTTCCATTTCACCTTTAGTACGCAGGTAGAAATTGGAAGATTTTTTATTAGCTCCTATGGAAGAGACGATTCCTATTTTCCGAACACCGGCTCTCTTGCAGAATCTCCCGAATGCAGTAACATAATCTNNGCACAAAACGCGAAATCTATCTTTTCCGCAACTTCTAATTGGTCCAATTGATCAAATGGAACAAGTACGACCTGCATTTTGGGATGGCCGAAGCTCAATGGATTCCTTGCCAAAACAAGTACTTTTTCAGTCCCTGGGTTGTTCAATAATTGGATCAGGATTTCATTTCCGACTAATCCGCTTGCTCCCGAGATGCATATTGTCATGAATAATTATTTTTGTGCGATGTAAATGTCTACTTCGGATTCTTCGCCTTGTCTGGAACGTTCGTCGTAGATTTCGTAATCATAAGTATAACTCCGGTCCAATGTTTCGTCCTGGCTCCAGATATCTTGCCAGGTTTCAATAATTGCTTCGGGTAAGCTGCCTTTAGCTAAAAAGGATTGAAATTTCCCGCCCGGAAATTCCCTTCCTGTCAATCCGCTCGGGATTTGATCCAACGAAGAAACCTTCATGCCTAACAGGCAGGTGTACCTCCCGGTGTAATCACTTTCGTAATCGGTGTAAATGCAGACAATATCGGAATTCAACTGATTGGGAATTTTTGCCAGGAGGTTCTCCGAGATGAACTGACTCCAAAGAGCACCGATAGCAGCCGAAGCTTCTCCGTTATTATTGGATGTTTCTGTTGAAATACCGATGATTTTGAATCCTTTCTGTTGTGTCATGATCTAAAATTAAAAAGATGAATTTAGTTAATCGATCGATTAATTGACCTTTTTATCCAGGAATTTTTCGATTAATGGAACAACTAGNNCATTGACTTTTTTATCCAGGAATTTTTCAATTAGAGGAACAACCAGTGTACTTTCTTTAAAATCGGCATCTAAAGTGGTGATTTCTCCAATATATTCTCCGTGGCCTCCAGGGATGATTGCCAATTGGGAGTTTGAGATCTGACGGTGCATTTCTAGTGCATGTTCAGGAAGAATGATATCCTTGTCCCCAATAATAATAAGAGCAGGTGCCTGAATGGCTTTGATTTTTTCGTCCGGTATATCTTTAAAATGAATCATTCTCTTAGCATCCCTGTCATGCATTACCTGCAATCCTTCGGGATTTGAGGAAGTTGCTTTATATGCAGTTTTTAATTGTTCAGGCATATTTTCCAGTTTTGCCTGCTCCATAAATTCCCAAAACCAGCCTGGTACACCGTTTCGTTTGGAAAGTGCAGATCCCAAAACGATCTTATCCACGATTTCCGGGTGACGGATGGCAATTTGCAAAACGGTTGTTCCACCGTTACTAAAACCGAAAAAATCAGCTTTGCCGATATGCAGATTTTTTATAAGAGCAGCTACATCATCTGCATCCTGTTCGAATGACAAATCCTGGTTTCTATCGCTGGTTCTGCCATGAGCCTGTAATTCAACAGCAATCACTCTTCTATTTTTTGCAAATAGCGGGATTACTTTTTCAAAACTGGTCTGAATGGTGGAACCTCCTCCATGGATTAGGATAAGAGGTTTTCCCTGACCATAAACCTCGTAATACATCTTCAGTCCGTTTACTTGAGAGTATCCGCTTTCAAATTGTGTTCTTTCAATTGATTCCATTTGATGGGTTTTGGTTTTTCTTTCACTGCAAGCATGCAATAAAATTGTGAAAGTAAATAAAGATAACAGGATTGTAGGTTTCATGAATTTCGTTTGTCTTGATAACATTCGAATATAATCAAAATCAAACCATGGAATGGGTTAGTTGAACGTTGATTTTTTTTTGAAAAAATGCTTTAAAATTTTATTTGATTAAAATATTGATAATCAATTATAAAAACGGGATTAATCACTTATAAACGAAAAACAATCGACAGTAATTAGTTATTAACCAAATCTGTTTTTTAGGCTCTCACAACTTTGCATCATCAAATCGGTTGAAAGTAATCGAATCAAATTTTTACAAACGTTTAAAACAAACAAGTATGAGTACGCTAAAAAACAAAGTGAATTTAATCGGACGACTAGGAGCAAAACCAGTAGCACAAACTTTTGACTCAGGAGCAAAGAAAGTGCGTTTATCCGTAGCAACAAATGAGCGCTTTAAAAATAAGAAAGGCGAGTGGGAAGATAACACACAATGGCACACGGTTATTGCCTGGGGCAAATTATGTGATCGTATTGAAAAAGTCCTGGATAAAGGTTCTGAAGTAGTGATCGAAGGAAGGATTGTGAACCGGTCTTATGAAACCAAAGAGGGAGAGAAAAGGTTCTCTACCGAAATCGAACTCAACGAGTTTGTAGTGTTGAATGGAAAAAAACAAGAAAATAACTAAATCTGATAATTTATGAATACTACTATTAAACAGGATCAGGTTCTGCACATGAATCACGTCAATATTATCGGTAAAATCAGTTCTGAGCCAAAAGTAACGATACTGCCGGGAGGCAGACGAGTGGTTAATTTTTCACTTGCGACGAAAGAACATTATTTGGATAAAGAAGGAAATCTGCAGGTGAAGCAAGATTGGCATAGACTTACTGCTTTCGGCAGATGGGTAAATATCCTGGAAGAATTGTGCACAAAAGGTATAAATGTGGCGGTGGAAGGGAGACTTGTGAGTCGCTTTTATAAAACGGAATCAGGAGAGCGAAAAATGTTCTCGGAGATCGAGGTTAATGACTTAATCATTTTATGAAATGCTTCGAAATCAAGTTACCCTGGTGGGGCGTCTGGGATCAGACGCTACCATCACCACTTTTGAGAATGGATCAATGGTTGCGCGTTTTCAATTTGCGGTAGACAATCAATTGAAAAAAGCAGAGTCAGAATCGAACGCTTTGTACCGGATGTTTGCCTGGGGAAACACAGCCAGTTTTTTAACAAATTACTGTAAGAAAGGAAATAAACTGGCCGTTTCCGGAAGATTGGTAAACCGGACATATGTGAATAAAGAGGGAAGGTCTCAACGGATTACGGAAGTGGAAGTGAGGCAAGTCGTTAAGTTTTAGGTGAGTAAATAGTGGTTGCTTAACGATGTGCAGTGAAGAGCAGGAATCCGTTGCGGCGGGTTCCTGTTTTGTGTAAAATCCGCTGAACAATCTTCTTAGCCATTCATCTATAACCAGCAACGTTTTGCATATTTTTTACCAAAGCCTCAAAATTCCGTCTAATTTTGTAGAATCAAACACTTGACACATTGAAAAAAATTGTACTTCTATTCTTCTTCTTTATCTCATATTTGGGCTATTCCCAAACCATGACGATTAAAGCGAACGTAGTCGACACGAATTCACAAACAATTGTACGAAATGCAGTGGGTATTGTGAAACGTGTCAGAGACTCCGTTTTACTGGACTTTAAACGTTCAGATAAATATGGTAACTTACAGTTTACGCTTCCGGTGGATACCGTAGAGTTTACGGTGGTTCATCCTGATTATGGTGTTTTCAGAGCTTTCTTTTTTGGCTCTAAAGAAAATAATGCTTTTACAATGGATACTTTGGCGATGCCTGATAAGAGTACAGCATTGGACGAAGTATTGATTTATGCCAACCGGAATCCGATCTATTACCGTGGGGATACGCTGGTTTATGTTGCAGATTCCTTTAAAGTAAAAGAGAACGCGGTGGTGGAAGATCTGATCAGGAAGCTTCCGGGTATGACAATTGATGAAAATGGGAAAATTAAAAACCAGGGAAAAGAAATCGGGCAAGTACTTGTTGACGGTGATGAATTCTTTGGTAACGATCCGACGATAGCGACTAAGAATCTTGCTGCAAGCGGGGTTGAAACAGTTGAGGTGTATGAGAAAGATGCTGAAGACGGAAGCGATGAAAAAGTCCAGGTGCTCGATCTCAAGCTCAAGGACGAAGCTAAAAAGGGATATTTTGGAAAGGTCAACCTGGCCGGCGGACTCGATAAATTTACAACTCCGAATCGTGGATTCTATGAAGGTGAAATGCTTTTGAATTCATACAATAAAAACCAGAAACTGGCTGTTTATGCACTGGGTTCCAACACGCCGAAAACAAGCCTGAGTGGTAGGGATATGTTTAAATTTGGTTTGTCAGAAGGCCGTGATTGGATGGCAGAAAACGATGACCTGCAATCATACAGCCAGGATGGGCAAAATGAAAATGAAGGTATTCCGAATACATTTAAAGGCGGTTTCTACCTGGACCAAAAGTTCAAGAAAGGGGCGAAGGTTCGTTTGAATTATTCTTTTGCACAATATGGAGTAAAATCTCAGACAAACAGCCGTTCGCAGTATTTGCTTACGGATACCACCTATACAACTGATTTGAACAGCTATACGAAAGAACAGTATATGCAGCATCAGATCGGAGTGAAGTATTCTCAAAGAATTGATTCATTGACACGCTTTGAGCTGGAACCAAAATTCCAGTACAACCTGACGGATCAAAATACTTTGTCAAGAACTGATTTCCTATCCAGAGACAGTACATTAACACGTTTTACAACTATTGAAAACGGAAGTAAGGCAACCGGTTCGAATTTGAATACAACTTTCAGATTTTTCAAGGATTTCAAGAAGAAAAACAGGAAATTGATTGCACGCTATAATTTTGTAGGAACAGATAATACCTCCAATGGGAATTTGCTTTCTACGGATACGAATGCATTTAATTATACATCCAATGATAGTTTGAGATTTGATCAAAAGAANNCTGGAGTTTGATTACGAGTTCTATCAAAATAATAACGAACAACGCAAAACTACATTGAATCCTATCAACGGAGAATATGTAGATGTGGATACTTTATTCTCAAATAACTTTAAGACAGACAGACAACAGCATCGTTTGGGGGCATTCCTGATCTATGAGAATACGAAATTGAGAGTCTCTGTTGGATCGCGGGTAAGAAATATTGCAATCGATAACCGAAATATATTTACGGATTCATTGATTAAGCAGGATTTGAGCAATATATTGCCTCGGGTTGTGTTCCGATACAAATTTAGTCAGACTACTCGTTTGATGATCCAGTACAACACGAACTCCAGCTTGCCGTCAATTGATCAGTTGCAGCCGGTTCTTAATAATACAAACCCGAACTTTATCCAGATCGGTAACTCTGCATTGAAACCAAATTATACGCACAGTATCAATGGTAATTTCAATACCTGGAAAGGACTGAGTGGATTCTATATGTATTCCGGTTTCAGCTATTCTCACATCAAGGATAATTTCAGTACGAACACAACCTTTGCACCTAACGGTGCTTCCATTTCACAAGCAATCAACGTGAAAAGTTCAGATTTCTTGTATTACTGGGCTGGAGCGGGTATCCCGATGAAAGGAGTGAAAGATTTGAGCTTGCAGGTAAATGCGAACGGTAATTTCACTTCTTCCAGGAACCAGATCAATTCAGTTGATAACGACACGAGAAATACAGGGATCGGAGGAGATTTGTCTTTGAATTACAACGGGGATTCGTTGAGAACCGAGCTTGGTGGTGGAGCTGATTTCAATATGCCTTACAACTCATTGTCAACGATGTCAAATCAACCGTACACAACGTACAATTTCAGAGCTGTAGTTGACTGGACACTTCCATACCGCTGGTTCTTTAAAACGGATGCGACTTACAATATCAATACAGGTAGAACGAGCGGCTATAATGTAAATTACCTGATCTGGAACATGTCGATTCAGCGTTCATTCCTGAAGACAGGAAACTTATTATTCGGAATTGAGGCATACGATATTCTGAACCAGAATATCAGTAACTACAGATCAGTAAACAATAACGTGATCGTCGATCAGAAAACCAATATTATCCGCCGTTATTTCATGGCAAAACTGACACTAAGATTCAATAACTTTAAAACGACAGAAAAAGATGGGGACGGTTGGTATTAAAATAGGGGTGCTTTTAGGTTTTTTATTCCTTGGAGGATCAGTATTTACCCAGGGACAACTCGTTCGTGAGGGAAAGATTACCTATGAAAGAAGGACAAATTTATGGAAGATCTTTGACGATCAGCGAATGCGTGACTTTGTAGGAGAAAAGAATAAAATTAAAGTGGAGGAATTTACACTTTACTTTAATGACACATCATCTCTGTTTTCTTACGTTATGCCGGAGCAGCCGGATCCGCAAAGCTTTTTGACCATGAAGAATACGGTTTATAACCTGTTTTCTAAAGGACAACGTTTTGTGTACATGGATATGATGGGAAATTCTATGACGATAGGAGACAGCTTAGTCAAGCATACCTGGAAGATTACAGATAAAACACGTAAAATTGCGGGTTACGAGTGTACACGGGTAATCTGGCAGAAAGATGATACAACTCGTATCTATGCATGGTATACAACAGATATTATTGCGACGGTAGGGCCGGAAAATATCCAGGGATTGCCGGGAGCAGTACTCGGGTTGGCAACTGAAGACGGAAGTATCGTTTATTTTGCCAAGAAAGTGGATGTGATTACTCCGACACCGGAGCAGATTGCACAGCCCAAGAAAAAGGGAAAGCAATACACCCAGGCCGAACTGATTGCTGATCTGACCGAAAAATTGAAGGGTCAGCCTTATGGTGAGCGAATTATTACCGGTATGTTCTACTGGTAAGTTAATCAGAAAGATACAGGAAGGCATTCATCAATAGGTGGATGCCTTTTTTATTCGATATCCAGGATCGTTAATTTCGCAAATTTCAGAAGCAGGGTTTTAGCTCCTGCATGCGGGAAGAATATGGTTGCTTTTCGGTCAACGCCGCTTCCTTCCAGCTTGGTTACTTTTCCTTTTCCGAAACGTTCATGCTCAACATTGTATCCAACTTTGATGTCAATATTGGAATCTCCTGCACCGGCTTTTGAATTCAATTCTGACATGCTTTTTAACCCTCGTGGGCTTGTCTGAGCACTTGTAGATCCGGGCATTCTGTTTAGTCCGCCTGTAAATGGTCTGTCGAATCCGCTTCTGCCTGAATTTAAAGAACGTCCCCCGCCCTGAGGAGCGCCGTATGCGGTTTCAAAACTTAAATAATCCGGATCGATTTCAGAGATAAACCGGCTTGGTTCCGATGTGATCAGGTTCCCCCATTGAAAACGCGAAGCTGCATAGGAAATCGTACAGTTCTTTTCAGCTCTGGTTACTGCGACATAGAATAAACGTCTTTCTTCCTCCAATTCTGTTCGTGAATTGATAGAAAGCTGGGAAGGGAACAGGTTTTCTTCCAGACCAACCAGGTAAACATGTTTGAATTCCAATCCTTTGCTGGAGTGAATGGTCATTAAGCTGATCTTGTTTTTGTCTTCTTCTTTTTCGTTATCAGCATCGGTCAACAATGCGACGTCAATCATAAAGTCGGCTAGTGTTGCAGGCTCTTCATCGCCTCTCTGAACACTGAATTCTTTGATCGCTGCCAATAATTCCTCAATGTTCTGGTAACGTTCTACTTCTTCCGGACCTTTGTCTTTTTCAGAATATAGTTCTTTTAAAATACCGGAGCTCTTCGCAATGGTTTGAGCCAACTGATAAGCGTTTTGAGAATTCAGTTGGGCATTAAAGCTTTGAATCATGATCACAAACTCCGAAATCTTTTGCTTGGTTGCATTCGGAATGGAAACCGGGTATTTTCCCCATTCGGAGATTACATCCCAGATAGCCACGTTGTAGTGATTGGCAGCAATGATAATGTTTTCCCAGGATGTTTTCCCGATCCCGCGTTTCGGATAATTAATCACCCGTTTTAAAGCCTCTTCGTCCTTTTGGTTTGCTGTAAGCCGGAAATAAGCCAAAATATCCTTGATCTCTTTACGCTGGTAAAATGAAAGTCCGCCATAAATCTTGTATGGAATGTTCATTTTCCGCAAGGCTTCTTCGAATGCACGGGATTGACGGTTTGTTCGGTAAAGGATTGCAAAATCGGTCCAGTCGCCGCTTTCCTGGTGCTTGACATCAAAGATCTTGTTGGCAATGATCTTACCTTCCTCGTTGTCTGTCATGGCGCGGATCACACGGATCAGGTTTCCTTTGTCGTTATTGGTCCAAACACTTTTTTTGATTTGTTCCTTGTTCTTGGAGATGACACTGTTTGCCGCATCGACAATCGTTTGGGTGCTTCGGTAGTTTTGCTCCAATTTATACAAGCTGTAATCCGGGTAGTCATTCCGGAAGTTCAGGATGTTCTGAATATTTGCCCCGCGGAAAGAGTAGATACTCTGCGCGTCATCACCGACAACACAGATATTTTCGTAAACAGCGGCCAGCTTTTTTACGATCAGGTACTGCGCGTAATTCGTATCCTGGTACTCATCTACCAATATGTACTTGAATTTATGCTGGTAATGTGAAAGCACATCCGGGAAATCGCGAAGCAGGACATTGGTCTGGTATAACAGATCGTCAAAATCCATAGCTCCGGCCTTGAAACAACGAACAGCATAAGCTTTATAGATCCGTCCCAATTCGGGGCGCTGACTTTGCTTGTCTTCGTCCATGATCTCCGGGTTTTGCAAATAATCATCTGCTGAAAGCAGGTTGTTCTTTGCTGCCGAAATTCGACCGTAAATCATACTTGGCTTGTAGATCTTATCGTCGAGATTCAATTCTTTGACAATATCTTTTAACAGGCTTTTGGTATCCTGGGTATCGTAAATCGTGAAGTTTTGAGGGTACCCCAGGCGATCTGCGTTGATTCTGAGAATGCGTGCAAAAACCGAGTGGAAAGTTCCCATAGTGATGTTTTTCGCTTCTCCTGAACCTATAATGGAGCCGATTCGTTCGGTCATTTCCTTTGCCGCTTTGTTGGTAAAAGTCAACGCCAGGATGTTAAACGGATCAATGCCTTTATCGATCATGTATGCGATCCGCATGGTCAGCACCCTTGTTTTCCCGGAACCTGCTCCGGCAATGACCATGGTTGGTCCTTCAAAGTTCTCTACTGCAATGCGTTGGCTTTCGTTTAGTCCGTCTAAATAATTCATGCTACAAAGATAATCATTTGACAGGCAATCTGTTTTCAGGAGTTTTGTTAAAGCAGTTTTTTTTAACACCCTTTTTTGATACATTTGGGAGATCAACAATATAAACCATGAAGAATCTTTTACTCAGTGCTATTTTTTTTATTTCCACATTTATTGGGTTTTCACAACTGATGCGCAGTGAAGTCTATGACTTTTCCGTTGGAAACTATTACGGGCTAAAATTCAAAGCGAATATGTCCGGATCTACCACCATGTCCACAGTTCGTTATCAACTGTTTCACATCCTGTCCAAGCAACTTTCCGTTACGACGGATTCTGTAACATATACTGCTCAGCGGCAAACATATATTCCGCCATTGCCAAATGGTTCGGGAGGGGCTTTTCCATCCAGTTACTCCTTAGATACTGTAACCTCCATGCACCAATCTTTAAATGCGGCATATTCACCCGATATGTGGGATAATGTGTTCGGAAATCCGGTAAGCCACTTTTGGGATCCCAACACAAACGAATGCTATACTGCTTTGGATACTCTTATCCCTTCTCCGCTTTGTTTTAATAATTCAGGGCAGGCGAATCATTTTGGAATGCATCTCAATATCATGGATTCGTGTCCTACTATTGAACCTTATATTTCAGATTACTACGCGTATTCCCATGCCGGTGGACCGTATGGCGGTAAGCAAAATCCGGGAGATCCTACCGTTGCAAGTTATTTGGTGGAATTGTTTTTTGTAGTTCATAATGGCGTTCAATGTGGTCAGCTTCCCGATTTCTTTCTGAATATGAATGAAAACAATCAGTTGGTTTTAAATGCATACCCGAATCCGGTGGCGGATGAACTAACAATATCCGGGATTTCAGGAATTAAAAACTGTACGGTCCTCACAACAGAAGGGAAGTCAGCAAACTCCCATGTTTCCTGGAAGGACAATGTGGTGGAAGTTTCTAAATTAGCTCCGGGGGTCTATTTTTTGCAGCTGGAAGATAATTCCGGTAAATCAGGAATCGTGAAATTCATGAAATAGTGAAGAGGAACCTGTACGTGCAGTTGATCGAGCAGTAATACGAGTGGTCAATTAGTTTATTTTTGTACGATGAAAGTATTTCTATTCCTCCTTGTTTTTCTATGTTCCTACTTATTTGGATGGTCACAAAACCTGGCTGTTCACCCGGTTTCCAACGAATATCAAAAACCAACAGACCCGTTAGTTCTTCAGAAATTGGAAAAATGGCAGGACCAAAAGTTCGGGATCATTATTCACTGGGGATTGTACGCCGTTCCGGGAATTATTGAATCCTGGTCTATTTGTTCGGAGGACTGGATTACAAGAGACAGTACATCCTCTTACGATGACTATAAAAAATGGTATTTCGGACTGAAAGATTCCTTGAATCCGGTGAAATTCAATCCGCAGAAATGGGCGGAAATTTCTAAAAAGGCCGGAATGCGTTACCTGGTCTTCACAACCAAACACCACGATGGCTTTTGTATGTTCGATACGAAACAAACGGATTTTAAGATTACGGATGGTCCGTTTGCATCAAATCCGAAAGCGGATGTATTGAAGCACGTTTTTTCTGCTTACCGCAAAGAAGGATTTATGATCGGTGCGTATTTCTCCAAGCCGGACTGGCACAATGAAAATTATTGGTGGCCTTTGTATGCTACGCCCAACCGGAACAACAATTATGACACGCGAAAACATCCCTGGCGCTGGCAGCAATTCCAGGATTATACATTTAAGCAAATCCGGGAAATTGTAACCGGGTATGGAAACGTGGATATTTTATGGCTAGACGGCGGATGGGTGCGTCCTAAGAACACAATTGACGAAGAAGTACTCTCCTGGGGTGCCCCGATTCCGGAATGGAACCAGGAACTGGATATTGCCAAAATAACGCAAATGGCACGGTCTAATCAGCCCGGGATGATTGTGGTCGACAGAACCGTTCAGGGACCATACGAGAATTATCAAACGCCGGAACATTCGATCCCCGAAAAGAAACTCGACAATCCCTGGGAAACATGTATGCCGCTTTGTAACAATTGGGGATATGTTCCAAATGATGAAATGAAATCTAAGGAAAGAGTGATCAAAACATTGGTGGAAGTGGTTGCAAAAGGTGGAAATCTTCTTTTGGGAGTAGGGCCGGACGCTACAGGTGAAATACCTGAGAGGGTAAAGAATCGAATGCTTGAAATAGGTGCGTGGCTTGATTTAAATAGAGATGCTATTTATGAAACGAGAACACTGGATCACTATCGGGAGGATGCTATTTATTTCACACAAAATAAAAAGAAGCAAAAGACATATGCGCTGGTCTTTTCCAAAGAGGCTGTGATCGATGGGAACACGATTTCCTGGACGGGAAATATTCCAAAAAAAGGAAGTAAACTGGTCTTTTTGCCAACCAATGACAAATTGAAATGGAAAGTGAAGAACGGTAAAGTAATCGTTCAGCTTTCTCAATATATCTTAAGTACCAGTGATGTGAATCCGGTTTGGGTCTTCGCTTTTGAAGCTGAGTGATTAATGAACTTCCAGGGTTGCTTTCAGAGGTAAATCCCTGGAAGAAGAACCGATCATAATTCGGAATTCCCCGGGTTCAACTACTGGTTTCAGATTCATATCCAATTGTTCTAATAATTCCGGAGTGATCTCAAATACCACTTCTTTTTCTTCCCCGGCTTTAAGACGGATGCGCTGGAAACCTTTTAACTCCTGTACAGGCCGGGCAACTGAGCTCAGGATATCTTTGATATACAGCTGAACGATCTCGTCACCTTCGTAACTTCCGGTGTTTTTAAGCCTGAACCGAACAGTAGTCTTTTCATTCCTGGCAATACTTGAGCGATCCAAATGCAGATCAGAATACTTGAATTGGGTATAACTCAATCCGAATCCAAAAGGGAATAAAGGTTGCCCGCTAAGATTGTTATAATCATTTCCGCGTCCTGTGGGCTGGTGATTGTAAACCAAAGGAAGTTGTGCTTCGTTCAGAGGGAAAGTGATCGGTAATTTTCCGCTTGGGTTTATTTCTCCGAACAGAAAATCAGTAACAGCTTTTCCACCTTGCTGCCCCGGATACCAGAGCATGGCAACTGCTTCGGTTTCGTTGATCCAGTTTTCCATGGTTACGGCACTTCCTCCAACGATTAACACAATGACCGGTGTGCCCGTTTTATTCAGAGCCCGGATCAATTCTTCCTGGTGTCCCGGAAGTTTTAAGGATGCCCTGTCAAGGAATTCACCTTCTGTTATTCCGGCAGCTACAATTGCTACATCTGCTTTTTTAGCCAATTTGACACTTTTGTCGATTTCTTTTTTCCAGTCTGTTTTTACTGTTGCATTCCAAAGCAGTTTGATCTTCCCTTCTCCCTGTGTTTCATG
>DJFP01000240.1:0-6657 GCA_002432565.1 Flavobacteriales bacterium UBA5869 | reverse complement strand
TCGGGAGCGGTTAATTCACCTGTCCAGCGAATACTGTAATGATCTGACTTCAGTTTTTCATGTGGAGCATACAATGTCCAGTGAAAATCGATTTGTTCGTCTTGTTGTTCCAATACAGGATTTTCCGAAAGTTCCGGATTATCATAATAACAAGCTTTCAGTCCGGGCTTCCCCTCGGCACTTAAATACACGGATTGTATTACTTCGTACGAGTCATTGGTTCGTTTTGCACCTTCGGAATAAAGGATGTTTCCGCTTTTTCCAACATACTCTTTTAATCCATTCAAAATAGAAGTTTTTTGATAGCCTGGCCCGCTGTATCCTCCCAATCTTGCTTCGATCGCATCGGTTCCGAAAACTGCAATAGTTCCAGTGTAAGTAGAAAGTGGAAGTGTGCGTTTTTCGTTTTTCAAAAGAACAATAGATTCGTCAGCAACTTGTTTGCTTAGCTGTTCACCATTGGATTGAAGTATCTCTTCATTTATTTTCTCGGAAACATACGGATGCTCGAATAAACCCAATTCGAACTTGGCACGAAGCACACGCGATACTGCGTCATTTAAGCGGTTTGTGTCGACCATTCCATTTTGGAAAGCGGGATAAAACAAGTCGGCATGACTAATATCTGTTTGAAAAATGACATCCATTCCGGCATTGATTGCATGTGCACCACTTTCAGCATAATCTTTGGCTGTCTTGTGCAGCACCAGTTCGCCGCCAACTGCATTGGCATCGGAAATAACAAATCCCTTAAATTTCCATTCGTTCTTCAATTTCTCAGTCAGCAGCCAGCTATTGGAAGAGCAGGCAGTTCCGTTTAGAGAGTTATAAGCTGTCATTATAGAACGGGCATTTCCGAGTTTGATCGTTTGTTTGAAAGGAACAAAATGGGTTTCTTCCAAAAAACGTTCGCTTAAGTGAATCGGGTAGCTGTCGCGGCCGCCGTCACCGACATTGGCAATAAAATGTTTGGGTGTTGTGATAATGCCGCGGGATTCAAACGCACGGATAAATGCCAAGCCGATTTGAGTGGTTAAAAAAGGATCTTCGCCATAAGTTTCTTCCGTGCGTCCCCAGCGTACATCCGTAGCCAGGTTGATCACCGGTGAAAGGATCTGCCGGATACCGCGTGTTTTGCATTCTTCCGCAATGTGTCCTGCTGCCTGTTTGATCAAAGTTGTATCCCAGGTTGCAGCCATTGCGATAGCCTGCGGAAAGCTTGCTGCGTTATTTCGTACCAGTCCGTGAAGTGCTTCGTCAAAAGGAATCATAGGAATTCCCAGGCGCGTTTTTTCAACCAGGTAATGTTGAGTGGAATTGATCTTTCGGATAAGTGTCAGAGCATTGTCTGAAGTGTTGTAATTCAGTAATTGCCCGCCCGCATCTCCTTGCGAACTTGCGCTTAGCTGCAATCCGAAGATTCCGTTTTTGAGCTTTCCGTTAGCAGTATCACCATCTGATGGAACCATGAATACCTGCCAGAACTTTTCTTCAGGTGTCATTCGGTTCAAAAGATCTTTGACCCGGACTTCTACGGGTTGTGTGGAATCTTTATACAGTTGCCCGAAAGTGGCCGGAGCCAGTGTCATCAAAAGAGAGAACAGGAAATGCTTCATGTAACAAATTTAATTTATTTGGTTAATTTCATCGTGGAAAGCTAATTGTCAACTATCTCGGATCTTATGAAAAGAACAGGAATGAAATTATTCACAGTGCTTATTGCTGCTTTGTACGTGGTATCATGTTCTTCTCCCTCACCTGAAAAAGAAGCGAAGGAAGAGAAGAAGGATGTGAATGAAGTTACAGAGACCAGAGATTTATTGAAAGATTATAAAACTTTTATCGCGTCCCTTGATTCGAAAAGTGAGAAGTCGGTAACCTTAGCAGCTGAAAAGTATGCCGAACTATTTTCAGGAGCCCATCAGGGATTATGTGACAGCGCTTATGTTGTTTTTGATCAGTTGTATGAAAAGATAGAAGGCGGTCTGAACGAAAAGCTGATGAATGACTCTTTTTTTGAAGATTTCCCCTGTATTACTTTTGATAGTTTGGGAGTAAAGGAGGAACCGTTTGAGAAGAAGTATGTTCCTTTTAGAAAAAGCATTGAAAAGAATGGGTTCAGGATAGACTGTCCTGAAGGAATGGTTGAAATCGGACAAAACAGATCGTTTGTTTCAAAACATTTTTACGCTTTCGTTTCACCCGTGATGAAACAGTATCTGGAAGGGCTTCGAAAAGAAACCGACGAAGTGTTTAGTGTTGATGCGGGGATTGTTATTTCTCCGCAACAGTATGCGGACCGCTTGGCTTGGTGGGAGAATTTCAATAAGAAGAACCCGGATTTTATGCTGTCTAAAAACGCTCAGTCAATTCAGAAGTATCTATTTACGTTCTTTTTACTGGGAATGGACAACACTCCTTTGATCAATCATTTTACCGATGATAATGGTGTTGAGAAACAAGAATTGGACTCCTACTTTGAAGATGCATACGCTTATCTGAACAGGAAATACCCGAATTCGGAATCGAATGCATTGGTGAAGCCTTACAAAATGACCGTTTTAAAGAATGATGCAGCAAAAAGGGAACGATTGATCAAGACTTATATGAATCGTGGTTTGATGATTGATTTCTCAAAGGAGTATTGATATGGCTTTTAGAATAGAGTAAATCCTAACTCCAAAAAAACGCTAAAAGGATTTGTTTGAAAATGAAGTAATTATTGTCCTATATTACTTTCGCACTAACGTTTGTCGTAATATACTCTTCAAAAGCNNGCTTTTTCTTATCTTTGTAAAAGCATCCCCTGCTCCTGGTGGAGAAACAAATACCCCTGAGCTTCTGTAATTATTATAATAACGTTTTAGATAATATGAAAAGTGTAATTACAGGTATCGGAAGATATATTCCCGCAGTAATCAAAACAAATGCTGATTTCGCGCTGCATAAATTTTATGACGAAAACCAGCAATCTATTCCTTTAAGACCTGAGGTTATTGCCCAGAAATTTGAAACCATTACCGGCATTGAAGAACGCCGTTATGCGACTGAAGATTTGAATTGCTCGGATATGGCGGCTATTGCAGCAGAAGATGCGATCCGTGACGGGAACTGTGACCCGGAAACCATTGATCAGATTATCGTAGCACATAATTTCGGGGATGTTATTAAGCATACGATCCAAACGGATATGATTCCCTCAATCGCTTCGCGTGTAAAACACAGTTTGGGAATCAAGAATCCGAACTGCGTGGCTTACGACTTAATTTTCGGCTGTCCGGGATGGCTGCAGGGATTGATCCAGGCACATGCATTTATTCAGGCCGGAATGGCGAAGAAATGTTTGGTGATCGGGGCAGAGGCATTGAGCCGTGTTTTGGACCAGCACGACCGGGACAGCATGATCTTTTCAGATGGGGCAGGAGCAACGATCTTAGAGCTGCAGGATTCGGATTCGGGAATACTTTCTTTCAGTGCACAAAGCCATTGTGAAGATGAGGTGACTTATTTGAATCTGGGAAAATCTAACTTTCCGGAATCGGACCCAAGAATCCGTTATGTGAAAATGAAAGGCCGGAAGGTATATGAGTACGCCATCAAGAATGTACCGCTTGCCATGAAAGATTGTTTGGATAAAGCAGGCATTCAGATCCAGGATGTGAAAAAGATCTTTATCCATCAGGCCAATGAAAAGCTGGATGAAGCCATTGTCCGCGAGCTGTATAAATTGTATGGGGTCACAGAAATGCCGAAACACGTGATGCCGATGAATATCCACAAACTGGGAAACAGTTCGGTGGCAACCATTCCTACTTTATTAAGCATGGTGAAAAGAGAAGAGCTGAACGGATACAAAATTACAGAAGGAGATGTCGTGCTGTTTGCATCTGTTGGAGCAGGGATGAATATCAACGCGGTTTGTTACAGGGTTTAATTTTACGATTAAAGTCATGAACCTTATCTGATAAACTCATTTAAGTTGCTTTTTTGATTTAAAACCTCTTATTAATAGGTAACTGGTAATCGTACTATTTCAGAAAACCCGTTCCGGTAAGTTATACGGATCAATGTGATCCCGGAAGTGAGTTCTTGCTCTATGTAATTACTGTTCTCGTTAATCTCAAATGAACGGATCTCTTTCCCTTCACAGTTATAGAAGGTCACAGCATCTCCTTTTTTAAGAGCTTTCCCAAATATTACAGTCCCGGAAAGATATCTTGCATATTGCTCTGAAGTCTGTGTGTTTATTGCAACAATTGCACTTCTTGCCTGTTTTCCGTCGCGGTCTACCGATGATAATTGGTAGTAATTCATCCCAGGTGCAGGATTCGTATCAACAACTGAATATTCTTTCCTGTCGTCTGAATTTCCGGTAGTGTAAATGGTTTGAACGATTTCGTCTGTTGCATGGTAAGGATCTACTCTTAACACATCAAATTTACCGAGATTGGTTTCGGAAAGGGTAGTCCATGTCAGCAATACGTCATGATCCATTACTGAGGCCTGCCAGTTCAGTAATTCAACCTCCAAAGGATAGATACAGGTTGGTTCCACGCGGTATGTTGGATTTCCCGGATCGTCGAAATCGATGAAGCTTCCGTTTCCGCCCAAAGAGTTTGGTGCATAGGTAACCGATTCGTTTGTTCCTGCAAAAACGGCATTCAATGTACGAGTTCCGGTACCGCTGTTCGCAAAACGACCGCTAATATCGGCGTTATTGCAAAAAACAGCATAGTATTGTTGTGTTGAGGGACATTGCGGAGAATAATCCATCACATAGGAAGGGGTCTGACCTGTAAATACCACGATAATAGCTCCTGCAGGAATCGGGTTTGCATAAGTAAACAAGCTGCAGCCTGCAGCCGTATTCAATTGATTGATGTAAGCCGCGTTATTTCCCAGTGTATTCGTTCCGCACCCGGAATTACAATAAGTTCCCCCGGAAGGAAAAGCCAGATTGATATCATTAATGGATAATGGATTGGAACCGTTTTCAATGATTACTTGTTCATCCAGACCTTCGACACTGGAGCATGCATCTGCCAGTATGGAGCGGATTTGCGGAGTGTTACAATTGGATTGCGTGGTGAATGAATAGGTTGTTACGGATGTCGTTAGATAGGATTCGTCGCAATTAACACTCGTTCCGTTGTATTCGAATACTTTGAAATAATAGGTTGTGCCTGCGGTAAGTCCGGTTATAGTTACGATATTTCCGCTTCCGTTCATAACAACGTAGTTTCCTGCGCCGAGCAATGATCCTGATCCGTATGTACTGTTTGCGGCGTAGTTGGTGCTGCTGACCGGTGTGTCCGAAAAATTATTCAATGAAACGACCCCGATCCGGTTTGTTCCGTTTCCGGCTGTAAAGTTAATTTGTGCACTCGTACAAAAATTGGTTGAAGTGATGGTACTTGCATTGGTAGTCGGTGCGGCACCCGGAGAGCAAGGAGCCGACAATGTTCCGATCAGCCTTACGTCGTCAATTGTCCAGCGTTCGGATGCGGAATTATTAATTGAACGGATACGGATACGTACTTGCGTGCAAGAGTTTGGTAGATCGAGGTGGACCGTTGAGTAACCGTCTGTTGTTTTGTTACCTGCTGTTCCGCCGGGAGCGAAGTTAACAGGAGTGGTATTTCCATCGTAAACTGCGGTTGCCAGGCCTGTTCCGGTAGTATAATGCCAATAAGCGTTTAAGTTTCCGGTAACCTGTATCTCATTCGAGTAAGTAGTTCCACCGTCAAGTGAGATGTCCAGGTTCACTGCGTCTCCGGTTTCTGCTCCGTTACCTGTTGATCCGAGGGACCAGGATGCCAAACGGAATTCGACATATTTGGATGTGTATGTTCCCAAACCGCTTATATTATTGAACGTCACTGTTGAAGTAGTGTTAACCGTTCCAAAGGAAGTTGTTGCGCTTGTGTAAACCATCGATGAAGCGGGCCTGTCGCCTGTTCCTGAGCTTCCTGTGACAGTTGCGCCGCCTGTATTTGTAAAGCCCCAGGCCGGAGCACCGCCATCAAAATCCTGGATAGCAATGGTTGTTTGAGCAGAAATAGAATGGAATAGCAGGAGTAAGGATACGGAGAGGATTACCTTCATGTTGTAGCGGAATTTTCAGCTAAAGTACATTTGTCTGCAAGAAATTAAAGTTATGACAATATTAAGTTTTCACAACCATAATTACCTGAAAAGCTGAATGTTCAGGTTTAAATCGATTTAGTATTGTTGATAAAAAACGAACCTTTGAATGATTTGGTTCTTAATCATTTCTTAAAACACCTGGAATTGTCGAAATGGGTTTCCGGGATATATCCTGATTAAGGTAATTGATGAAGGATTCTATTGGGCCAAAAAATGAAAGTGGCTTTAAGGGTGTTTTTTTGCTTTGGAAAATTAGTTGGTTGATTTTCATCAACATTAATTTGTTCAAAAACAGCACTTTTTTAGCAAAAGGCTTGCTTTGTAAGTTTTTCTATCTATCTTTGCACCCCTCAAAGTGTGTTCTTTGGGGAAAACTATATTTATTAATTAACAAAATTTGAGTACTGTATGCCAACTATACAACAGTTAGTGCGAAAGGGAAGGACTGCGGTAGTAAAGAAGTCAAAGTCAGCGGCTTTGGATTCTTGTCCGCAGCGCAAAGGAGTATGT
>DJFP01000238.1 GCA_002432565.1 Flavobacteriales bacterium UBA5869 | reverse complement strand
TACGGATCAGATGGTGTTTTGCAGTTGCTGCGTCAGAAAGGATTCCAGGTCAGGGCTGTAAAAGCTACTTACAGCGGTACCGTTTCTTCGGAAAAAAAACTCGTTCAGTCGTGGAGGTCTTATGCCGTCGGAGATGAAGAAGACTCGTTTCGAATGACCTTCGGCGGAAAACCTACCAAACTGGAAGAAGAGGATAAACAGCATTACATCTACCAGGAACTGGGACAGGGGAATACTTTCGAGTTATTTATTCATACTTCTTCAGACTATTTGGATGACAACCGCTTCCGTTTCCTGGAGAATGAAATTGCCCGCAGCACAGAATTTGTATTGGATGAAGGAGCAAAGGGAATCGAAGGGCTGGTTTTGGACCCAATAAAGGGATACCAGTGGAAACGGTTGATCCAGTTTGGAAACGTATGTTACGAACTCATTTGTTACGGCGGAAATAAATTCATGCATTCGGACCGACCGACCAAATTCTTCCAAAAGTTTGAGATTCTGTCAGAAAAGGAGTAACCAACAACGCATTGTTTATTCATTTTTCGCAATCTTCAAATGAATTTATCGGATACCTGTAATTTCGATTCACTAATTGCGAATCATGATTGAAAGAATACTCGAACCAATCCTCCGTCAAAAATGCGAAGAAAGTAAAATCGTTGTTCTGAAAGGGGCCCGAAGAACGGGAAGACTTACGCTTGTTTCCCGGATCATCAACCTGGAAGATCCCACAATCGGAATCATAGACTGTTCGAATAAAAAGGAGCGGAAGGCAATGAACGAGCCGGAAGCCTTGAGAGCCTTCAGCCGGGACAAGAAAGTAGTCATAATCCGCGACGCGCAATTGTTGGAAAACCTGCAGGAGTTTATTGATTTCGCTATCGAACTCGACTCTTTGGAAAACCTGTTGCTGATCTGTTCCTTCGAACCGGAATTGCACGAAGATCTGTGGGAAGCTCTGCGCGAGCAAGGATTGGAATTAAATTTATTCCCACTTTCTTACCCGGAAAGTGCTAAATTCCATGGCCTGGTACAGGAAGATAAAATGCTGGAACAGCGTTTGATTTACGGTTACTACCCGGAAGTAGTTACGAACGAAAATCAGGCAGAAAAACTGGTTTCTGAAATCATAGAATCAAGCATTTTTACACAATTGGGTGCTTCAGAACGCATCAACAAGAAAGAAAACCTGGTGAAATTGCTGCGCCATTTGGCCTTCAACATCGGCAAAGTTATCAGTTTCAATGACCTTGGTAAAAAGTGCGGTTTGGATAACGAAACGGTAGAACGCTATGTGAAACTGTTCGCGAAAGCAAATTTGCTCGTACTGATTTTCTCTTACAACAACGGACATCGTTACGAATTGAAAAAAAGTCACGTAGTCTATTTCCTGGATAATGGAATCCGCAATGCCCTGATCCGCGCATTTCAACCGCTTGAATTCCGCAATGACGTAGAAGAACTATGGAAGAACTTTGTTATCAGCGAGCGCTTCAAGGCCAACGAATATGCGGGTAGAAAACCTGAAGTGTTCTTTTGGCTCACGCATACCAAGCAGGAGGTCGATTATTTGGAGATAACAAACGGTGAGGCCTTCGGTGCAAAAATGAGCTGGGAAGATTCGAAAAAGATCAAAATCCCGGCTTCTTTCAGTGAATTGTATCCGCAAATCAAAGTGACAGGAATTAACAAAAAGACTTTCTGGACGTTCCTCCGTAAGTGATTTTTACCGCAAAGGCACAGAGAGCGCTGAGTTAAATGAAAACTTTGCACTCTTTGCTCCTTCGCTGACCGCATGTCGCCAAAGCTTAAGCGGCGGCACAAGCTACAGCACAAGCGTTCACTCTTTGTGGTGAAATAAATAATATAAGCTGACTGAGCGTTGGAAATCCTGACCGAAGTGTCAGGGGAGTCGAAGGCATCAGAGCAATATCGTTTTAGCTCCATTTTCACGAAAAAATAACACAGCTTCTCGATTTTCTTCAGTAATTTCACTCAACTCGATAAATCACAGAATGAAGACAAAATCAGAAATCGTAGACAACTGGCTTCCACGTTACACCGGAGAAGAACTGAAAAACTTCGGAGAATACATCCTTATCTGTAACTTTTTGAATTACGTGGAAAAGTTTGCAGATATGTACGAGGTAGAAGTTATCGGGAAAAATAAACCGATGCAGTGTGCAACAGCTCATGGAATTACCATAATCAATTTCGGAATGGGAAGTGCATCTGCAGCTACAGTGATGGACTTGTTATCCGCAATCAAACCGAAAGCAGTTTTGTTCCTTGGTAAATGCGGCGGCTTGAAAAATAAAAGTGAGGTCGGGGACTTGATCCTGCCGATTGCGGCCATTCGTGGAGAAGGAACAAGCAATGACTACTTTCCGTCGGAAGTGCCGGCTTTACCTGCCTTCGCATTGCAGAAAGCAATTTCTACAACCATTCGGGATGCCGGGTTTGATTATTGGACAGGGACCTGTTACACAACGAACCGCAGAGTTTGGGAACACGACGATAAGTTCAAGGAATACCTGAGCAGTATCCGGGCAATGGCAATTGATATGGAAACGGCTACCATTTTCATGGTTGGTTTTGCCAATAAGATTCCAACAGGGGCATTGCTTTTAGTCAGTGATCAGCCAATGACACCGGAAGGAGTGAAAACCAGTGAAAGCGACTCAAAAGTAACTACCGGATTCGTAGATAAACATCTAATGATCGGGATTGACTCATTGAAACAGCTCATCAACAACGGACATACGGTAAAGCACCTGCGATTTTAATGTTAAACCACTAAGCGCACCAGGCCCACGAGGTTATTTTAATGAACTTCTTTGTGTCTTTATAACATGCCTTTGCGTCAGCAAGGGATTGGTGTTCCCGTATATTCCTTGTGCGCTAGGTTTCTTTGTGGTAAAAAATCTGCGTCTATCTGCGCGCCTTTGCGGTGAAAGAAATGTATATTCGTCAAAACCGAAGTCCATGCGTTTCTCTCTTCTATCTGTTCTCCTCCTCTTTTTTGCCGGTCCTGTTTCAGCACAAAGCAAATTGAACTATGTCAATCCACTGATCGGAACATCCAAAATGGGACATACCTTTCCCGGTGCAACAGTTCCCTTCGGATCGGTTCAGCTAAGTCCGGATACAGACACACTTTCCTATGCGGTTGATGGGAAATACAATCCCGATGTTTATAAATATTGCGCAGGATATCAATACGAAGATCCGACGATTGTAGGGTTCAGCCACACTCATTTCAGCGGTACAGGTCATTCGGATTTGGGAGATATCTTGATCATGCCCACAAGTGGTAAATTACAGCTTAATCCCGGAATTGCCTCCAATCCGAAAAGTGGCTTCAGGTCGGCTTACAGTCACGACAGTGAAAAGGCAAGCCCGAATTATTATGCGGTTATGCTGGATGATCACAAAATCAAAGCAGAATTAACAACCACAACGCGTGTTGGAATTCACCGTTATACCTTTGATAGAAAAGATTCTGCTCACATTATCCTGGATTTGGTATCGGGGATTTACAATTACAACGGGAAGAACGTAAACACTTACGTTCGTGTCGTGGATGCACATCATATTATTGGTTTTCGGCAGACTTCCGGGTGGGCAAGGAACAGAACTGTTTATTTTGCTATCGCATTTTCTCAACCGATCAAATCTTATGGATACGATGATTTGCAATCGAAAAAAGTCTACCAGGGATTTTGGCGGAAGTTTAACCTGAAAGATAATTTTCCCGAAATGTCGGCGGCGCAGCTGAGGGCCTTTTTCGATTTTGATTTGGAGTCTTCCAAAGAACTCATTCTAAAGGTCGCTTTATCACCGGTGAGCATGGAAGGTGCTGTTGAAAATATGAACCGCGAAACTCCGGATTGGGATTTTGACCGGCATCGTAAAAACGGAGAAGATCTGTGGGAGCAGGAACTCAATAAGTTTGATGTTCAAATGCTGAATGAAGAAGATCTGACGAATTTCTATACAGCTGTGTATCATACCTGTTTGGGCCCAACCGTTTACCAGGATTACGACGGTCAATACCGGGGTCTGGACTTTGCCAATTGGTTCAATAAGGATAAGAACGATGTGAATTACACGACGTTCTCGCTTTGGGATACTTACCGGGCTTTACATCCGCTATTCAACCTGGTGCAGCGCAAACGAAATGCAGACATGGTGAATTCCATGATTGCTCATCAAAAACAAAGTGCTGAAAAAATGCTGCCTGTCTGGTCCCATTATGCGAATGAAAACTGGTGTATGATCGGATATCATTCCGTTTCTGTTATTTCGGATGCATACAACAAGGGATTGGAAGGAATTGATTACAATCAGGCGCTTGATGCCTGTGTTCAGACTGCACGGACTCGCTATTTCGAAGGCATTGGCTCCTACATGGATTTGGGATATGTAGCAGAAGACAAAAGCGGAAGTTCGGTTTCCAAAACCCTGGAGTATGCTTACGATGATTGGTGTATTGCCCGCTTGGCGCTTGGCCTGAAACGGATGGATATTTACGAGGAGTTCTCAAAGCGAAGTGAAAGTTACAAACAGGTATTCGATCCGTCATCCGGGTTTATGCGTGCAAAAATGAGTTCCGGGAAGTTCATTGAAAAGTTTGATGCACTGGAAACGCATCAGGCAGGTTATATTGAAGGAAATGCCTGGAATTATAGTTTGTACGTGCCACACCAGGTTGATTCCATGATTGAGTTGATGGGTGGTAAAAAACGATTCGCCTTACACCTGGATTCCCTGTTTACAATGCAGTTGGCGGATAAATATTTTGAGCATACCGAAGACATTACCCGTGAAGGGATTATGGGTTCATACGTTCATGGGAACGAGCCGTCGCATCACGTTATTTATTTGTTTGACTGGGTTGGAAGACCTGATTTGACACAGAAATACATGCGTCAGGTACTGAGAACAAAATACCTTGCTAAGATTGATGGATTGAGTGGAAATGACGATTGCGGACAAATGAGTGCCTGGTATATTTTCAGTTCCTTAGGGTTTTATCCTGTTTGCCCGGGATCTGATGATTATATTTTAGGAAGTCCCCTGGTAAAAAGTGCAAAGATCAACCTTGAGAACGGAGCGGTGATTGAGATTACTGCAAGAAATCAAAGTGAACAGAATAAATATGTGAAAGCTGTTTATTTGAATGGTGTTAAAATGAAAGACTTCAGACTGAATTATCAAAACCTGAAAAACGGGGGCAAGTTGGTGTTTGAGATGACGAATAAGCCTTCAAAAACGTTTTAAGAATTCAAGTTTAAATGTTAATTGGTAGTTAAGATATGGATTTAAGTAGTAAATTCAGAGCTCAAAATTACTCGCTTATGAAAAAAATAGTACTCCTCTCCAAGGTATTTTTTCTAAGTGTATCTTTAGGTTCTGTGGTTTTTTCACAAACTTCAAAACTACCAAAAGGTACCTGGAAAACGATTGCTGAAAGTGAAATCGCTGCAAGCGGTACACGTTACATTAAACCCGCAAAATTCTTAACTTTTAAACTGGATGTTTCCAAAATGAGCCAGGTTTTATCCCAGGTTAAGCGCTTGGACGATCCGAATTACATTCCCGTTTTTATTGAGCTTCCGAAACCGGATGGGACTTTGGGATCCTACCAGGTTCATGAAAATGAAACCATGTCACCCGGATTGGCGGCACAATTTCCCGAAATCCGTTCTTATGACGGTGTAGCCGTGGACAATTCGGGAGAAGTAGTAAAATTCGACCTGACTCCACAGGGTTTCCATGCCATGACTTTGGTACCGGGACAACCTACATGTTTTATCGATCCATATTCATTTGGTGGTGGAGATATCGAGAATTACCTGGTTTATTCGAAAGCTGATTTCGCAACTGATAAATTCTTCGCGTGTCACATGGAAGAAGAAATTGCTACGGAGATCAAAGATGCAAACGATGACATAGTGAAGAGTTTTGGTAATTGTACGAAACGCACTTACCGTTTGGCATTGGCTGCAACGGGTGAATATACGATCTTCCATGGAGGAACGGTTGCATTGGCCCAGGCAGCTCAGGTTACAACCATGAATCGTGTAAACGGTGTTTACATGCGGGATCTTGCTGTAACAATGACGATTATTCCGAATAATAATTTACTGATCTATACCAGTACGTCTGACCCGTATTCCAACGGGGATGCATTTTCGATGCTTGGTGAAAATCAAACCAACGTAACTTCGGTTATCGGTGGGGCAAATTACGATATCGGACATGTTTTCGGGACTAACTCCGGAGGTGTGGCCATGCTGGGATCTGTCTGCAGTTCTACCCAGAAAGCCCGGGGAGTTACCGGTTCAGGTGCTCCGGTTGGTGATCCTTTCGATATTGATTACGTAGCGCATGAAATGGGACACCAGTTTTCGGGGAACCATTCCTTCAGATCGAATGCGGGTTCCTGTAACGGAAACGCGAATGGTACTACGGCAATGGAACCGGGTTCAGGTTCTACAATTATGGCTTACGCAGGAATCTGTTCCCCACATAACGTTCAGCCTAATTCAGATGATCACTTCCACGGAGTGAACATGAATGAAATGCATATTTTTATCAATGGGAATGGAAATAGCTGTGCGGTTTCAACAGCGATCCCGAACCAATCTTCTCCTACCATTACCGGTACAGTTGGAAATGTAACTATTCCTGCCGGAACGCCTTTTGCGCTTACAGCTACTGCAACTGATCCGGACGGTGATGTGCTTACCTATTGCTGGGAGCAGATGAATAATCAGAATTCCACACAGCCGCCGGTTGGTACTTCTACAAACGGACCAAACTTTCGTTCAAGAACGCCGTTAACAAGTGGAACCCGTTATTTTCCTTCTATTGCAAGCTTGTTATCGAACGGACCTTTCACATGGGAGGTACTTCCAACAGTAAGCAGAACAATGAACTTCCGTTGTACGGTTCGTGATAATGAAGCAGAGGGTGGTTGTAACGACCACGAAGATATTGTGATCACAACTACCAATTCAGCCGGGCCGTTTATCGTGAATTATCCTTCAGCTACCGGGATTACCTGGTCGGGAAATACAACTGAAACAGTTACCTGGTCGGTGGCAAATACTGATGCAGCACCGGTTTCATGTGCAAATGTGGATATTTTGATTTCACTGGATGCCGGAGTAACATTTACCGTTTTGGCAAATGACGTACCGAATGACGGTTCTCAGGCTGTTACAGTGCCGGATGTTGCAACTACGAATGCAATTATCATGGTCATGTGTGAGAACGGAACTTTCTTCGATATTTCGAATAATAAGTTTACCATCACTACCGGTGGAACACCATGTAATAATCCAACTTTACCCACATTATCCGGAAATACAACCATTTGTCCGGGAGGAAGCACAACTATCACTGTTACTGCAGGTACTTTGAACGATGCAACAAATTGGAGCTGGACTTCCGGTTCTTGTGGCGGAACGAGTGTCGGAACAGGAAACTCAATGGTATTATCTGCGGCAGGAACTTATTACGTTCGTGGAACAGGAGGTTGTGTTGCCGGCGGGGCTTGCCAAACAATTACTATTACACAAACGAATGTAAACACAGCAACTTCCGTAAGCGGGATCACAATTACAGCTTCACAGGGAGGTGCCCAATACCAGTGGTTGAACTGTGGAACAGGAAATAGCCCGATCGCGGGAGCTACTGCTCAGTCCTTTACTCCGACTGCAAATGGTTCTTATGCTGTAACTGTAACAACTAACGGATGTTCTGCAACCAGCACTTGTGTAAATATTGCTAACCTGGGAATCGATGATTTGAACTTTGAAGATGTTTCGGTTTATCCAAACCCGACAAACGGAAAAATCACCGTTTCATTCAACAAAGAGGTGAACTTGAAATCATTTGTAATCCGTGATGTAACAGGAAGATTGATCCGTGAAGAAAAACCACAGGTAACCAATGGAATTACTTTCGATATCTCTGCGGAAGCTCAGGGAGTTTATTTCCTGAATATTGAAGTGGGCGGAGCAACACAATCATTCAAGTTGATTAAGAATTAAGAAGACATCGGGATGTTAGGATCCTGGAATATCAGGACTTAAATCCTTTTGTTCGATAAAACAAACCCTGAAGCGATAAGATATCCGCTTCAGGGTTTTCTTTTTGACCTTCTAAGAATGAAAACATAATATCATGATATCATGTTTTTAGCATAGCGTTATCTCTAGAGTTCGTTTATTTTGCAAGAAGTAATCAGGTTTGGATCGCTGCTAAAATAGCCGTCAATTTATTCTCATCTGGCAGCAAAAGCGTCTCTTCGAAAGCAGTCCCCGACTCAACAGTTACTTTGGATGTCCCTGAAAAATGAATGGCATGAACGCCTGCTGATTTAAGTTCCGGAATCAATTCTTCTTTTACTCCGCCGCCCGCCATGATCTCAATACGCCCGTTTGCGTAAGAAACAAGCTCTCTGAGACGATTCATTCCATGAGCGACACTCAGATCAGAACCGCTGGTCAAAATGCGTTTAAAACCAAGTTTTATAAGTTGGTCCATAGCAGTTCTCCA
>DJFP01000295.1:5998-14696 GCA_002432565.1 Flavobacteriales bacterium UBA5869 | reverse complement strand
ATATTTAGATAAAACCCTAAATTTTGGCGCAAAGGTAGTTAATCTTTCAGAAACACCAAGAAAAAATTGCAAACAAATCTGTTATTTACCCGATTCACAGTAATGAAGTTCACCCCGGTGAAAAAAAATGATTTTCATAGGCTTGTTTAACGGGTGATTTCTGTTTCAAGGTGTCTCACGCAGATCTCGCAGATTACGCTGATTCTGAACATTTAATGCGTTCTTATTTGGATGAACTAGCTCTTACGAACCTTCAGAAGCATCCAAAGTGCCTGGGTAAAGAGCATTACCACAAAGAAACTCATAAAGTACCAAACGAATTCTTTGAATGAATCTTTCCAGATGTATTTAACGATCAGCACGAAAAACAAAACGAGAATCATTTGAACAGCTGTTCCGAGAATAAAACGCTGGGCACGTGACTCTGCGGTTGCTTTGGATCCGGACATCATTATTGCTGTGCTTGAGAAAAAGATTCCCAGCAGACCAACTATTCCGGCAATGTGGCTCTTTGGAATTTCCCAGTTATGGTTCACACCTATCACTACAAAATACGTAGCAGCTATCACTACCAAACTCAAAAAGGCTCCCAGGCTTTTACTCATTATCTTTTTCTTTTGACATATCAATTACTTCCTTAATGATAATGTACATAGAAACCACTACTCCGGTCAGAGTGCAGATCAGCGTCCACATATTTCCTCCCGCATTGAATTTCTTGTCCAGCCATACACCAAGGAAAGCTGTTGCTACGATTGTTCCGGCCATTTGGAATGCAGCGCCGGTAAACCGAACGTAATTCTTTAGCTGTTTTTTCGGCTTATTCTCCCGATTTTCTTCCATGACATTCTTATTTGAATCAATAGTTCTCGTCAAAGAACAACTGGTATTCTTCCAGCTTGTTTGTATCAAATAAGGTAAGCATATTTTTCTCGGAAATGAATAAAATTTTCATTTTTTGCATATCCAGCAAGTGGTTACGCGTGCGTTTGTAGAACGAAACATAAGAAGCTGCCTCGATATCATCCTTGAATTGCTTCACTAAAATCACATTGTCTTCCTTAAATACTTTCGAAGTCACACTTAAACGCAATTTGCCGTAATATTCCTTGTTAAAGTCAACCACGCGCGTTTTTGCCACCACGTTATTGATTTTTTCTGTCAGGAAGATCATCACAAACATAGGTTCACCTTCCTTGTATTCATAGATGCTTTTTTTGGAGAAGTCAACCGCTTCGTTTGTCGAATATCCGTTCAGGATAATCTTTTTCATTTCCAGCGCCTTGTCAGATTCCGGTGTTTTCGGGTAAAGGGCAATCAACGTATCCAAAGTCGGGATGATTGATTTTTTATTCTCCGTCATTTTTGCCTGGGCCATTGCTTTCAGCAATAAATACTTACTGCGGTACGGATTGTCTTTTTCCTCCGCCAATACTTTGTCTGCTTTAGCAACAACCGGATAGTACAATCCTCTTTCGTATCGGTCCAAATCCGTTAAGTAAGCTTCCTGTGTCAATTTTTCACGCTCCTTTTTCTTCAGGAAGTAATCCGGATCCCGCAGGTAACCCGCATAATCCGATGTTGGATAGTTGATCAGAATGTAATCCTTTTGTTCTACTGCCGCAGGATCCTCAGGACTGTGTAAGGTATAAATCTGGTATGCTGCCAACAATTTCATATCGTGGTTAAAATCCTGTCCCAGCATGATACGGTATTGTTTTTCTGCAAGTGCCGATTCATTCAATTGTTCATCGTAGATACCTCCGGCGTCAAAATAAGCATTCATCATTCTGTCACGGGAAGCTGTCAAAGCCGAATCAGAAAGCGGAAGTTTTGCCACCAGCATCTCCGGTGTCAATGAATCTAAGGCAGTTACGTCCGAAGATTCGGGTGTATCGGAAATTGCTGTAGAATCTTCCGGATCTACAAAACTTGCGAACACAATTTTTTCAGATCGGCGCCAATCATCTTCATTGGCACGCTGCCCCCACTGCTTTCTAAACTCTTCCAATCCTTCAGCTTTTGCTTTTTCGTTGTTCCAATAGAACTTATTCCCACTTCCGTTGGATGATTTTTTACTCTGGATTTCCTGTAAAGCTGCCAGACGAATGGCGTCTTGTCTTTTGCGCTCCTCTTCGTCTTTCTTCATCTTATTGATTACACCTTCGGCAAAAGCCAGCTGCTCAGACGGAGAAAGCTTAGCAATTCGCTGAATACTATCTTCATAATGAGCAATTTCCAATGCATTTACCAAACTTTGCAATTTGGATGCCTTATTTTTAATTCCTTCGTAATTCGGATATGTTTCCGGAATGACCTTCGCACAACTGTCGTAATATTTCTGTGCACTCAAATAATCTTTTTTGGCAAAGCTCATATCTCCGAGCTTCTCATAAGCCATCCCTTTTTGGCGGTTATTCGAAGTGGAATAGAATGCTGAGTGGGTATAGTTGGTTTTTGCTCCTTCTTCATTCGATTCCTGTTGGTCCATTTTACCCAAAGTGTAATAGATCTGGTCCTTGAATTCGGCATTCTTGGTATCACGAAGCATTTTCTTCAGGCTCTTGCGTACTTTTTCACCCCCTGCATTCAATGCATTCTTCAAATTCGCGTTGAAACTCATTTCATAACCCGCATTGTACTTTTTCACACGTCCGTAATGGTATGCAGCTTTCCCCCTGTCACCGGCATTTTCATACAACTGACCAAGAATGTAATTGATACGTGCTTTATCGCGGGATTTCTTTGCATATTCCAACGCCTTCGTCAAAGCCTTTATCTCACTTTCCGGATCCTTTTTCTTTTCTGCGAACATGGCCCTGGTAATTGCCAGGTCGTATCTTAGTTTCTTAGGGAAAGGCGGGACTTCTTTATCTTTATTCTTCTTACTTTTCTTCTTTTTTGACTTCGATGATTTGGAGTTCTTACCACCTTTTGGCCCTTTCGAATCTCCATTTTCCATCGACTCCTGTGCTTTCTCCAGGTTGGTAATCGCGTAATTGGCTTCCGTAAATTTTCCTTGTGCTATGTAAGTCCTTGCCATCCACATTTGCGCGATGTAGGAAGATTTATCTGTTGAGAAAAACTTCCTGGTGTATTCAAAGTTTTTGAAAGCTAAATCATAATCCCGTCTGTAATAATTCGCAATCCCGATTGTAATCCAGTTTTCATCAATCCAACGATTGTGTTCTTCTTTTTTGGAGGCCGGTTTTTCCATGGACGGCATTGCGTGGCGCTGAATGACCTTTGTACATTTGGAAATCGCAGTATCGATGGGCGCATACATGTTTTTCACTTCCTCTTCACTAGGCAGCTGAAGGATTGGAAGTACCGAATAATAATCTTCTTTTTGATTTTCCCGATAGGTTTTCATTGCTTCTTCAAGCAAATCGTTTGCATTGAAGTATCCGTTATAATGTGCTGTGGTACCGTGATAAGCCCTGCTAAGCATGGTATTCTTCTCAGTAGAACATGCCCATACAAGGGAAAGGATCCCTAAATAAACCAAAAAATATATTCTCTTCATTCGAATGAAAAATCTGCGCCGATGTGATTAACGATTAACTAAGAAAAGGCAAATATATTGTTTTGTTTATCAAATCAATTCCAAATCCGGCAATTAGATGGTGGATTCTGGTAAAAAAACAGATTATGAGGTGAGTTTTATATCTCGGTTTCTGATAAGCAACTCTCACAAAAAGACAAATAGACATCCATCTATTTGAGCAGTAGCGATGAGGAATACGGAGCAATGAAATTAAGGTTCCGGATCAGCATTCCTATCACCATATTTCTGATGTATCTCCAGTATTTCCTTCGCATCGTTGGCATCAATTCCCAAACTATCAGCGATTTCTTTGGCTCGAAGCACCTGGTCGACCGTCAATCCGGTACTGTCGGTTTCGTTATGCAGTGCATTTTTCAGAAAAATGGTACTTTCTCCGAGGGCCGGAACAGTTTTGGTTGAAACAGCCTTCACAGGTTCATACAACAAGGAAGATTTCTTTGTTTTAGCAGGAAAAAAATTGCTCTTTTCGTCGTATGATTCTACCAGAACAAGTACCACGCTCACAATATAAAGTGATTTGATGGTAGCAAACAAAACTCCCAAAAACTTGTTTAACGGAGAAAGCTGAACTACTTTGATCATCTTCTCGATCATTTTTCCGGCAAAAAAGATCATCGCCCCAACAATCAGGAAGGTAAATGTAAATGCAATCACCGGAAGGTATTCCGAATCGATTTCCAGGGATGATTTCAACCAGTTGGCCGTGTAATCTGAAAAATGGATCCCGACGTAGATTCCGACTAAAATAGCCAGTAAAGTGAAGAGTTCAATTACGAACCCGTGCTTAAATCCTTTGTATGCACCATAAAGGATCGGAATAAGAATCAGGATGTCCAGGAAATTCATGTTCCAAAATTGGCAAAAACCACCGGGTGATTTTGTGACGGTTCCAAAAGATACAAACGAACCGTTGTTAAACAAGTGGGGGCGCGATTAATCGCGCCCCCACCCAATATTTATCTATTCAATCATCCCATATTGGTGAAAATCTGCTGCACATCGTCGTCGTCGTCGAATTTGTCCATCATTTTTTCAATATCAGCCAATTGTTCCTCGGTGAATTCAACAGGTGTTGTCGGGAAACGTTCCAGGTTTGATTTCAACACTGCAATTCCGCGCTCTTCCAAAGCAGAACCGATTGTTCCGAATGCCGTGTAATCACCGTAAATAAAAATACGGTCATCCGTTACTTCAATTTCCTCGCATCCCGCATCGATCAATTCCAATTCCAGTTCTTCCGGGTCAATTGATCCCGTATTCTCCAATTCGAAAACAGATTTGCGGTTAAACATGAATTCCAACTGTCCGTTCGGAACAACTCCACCACCTGCTTTATTGAAATAAGATTTCACGTTGGCAACAGTACGTGTTGGATTGTCGGTTGCACATTCCACGTACACCAATACTCCGTGAGGTCCTTTTCCTTCATAATCCACCTGGGTAAAAGAAGCAACATCTTTTTGAGCTGCTCTTTTAATCGCAGCATCGATATTGTCCTTCGGCATATTTTCAGCCTTCGCATTCTGAATAGCCGTTCGCAGCTTCGCATTTGTAGCCGGATCCTGCCCGCCTTCTTTTGCTGCCATCGTGATTGCCTTTCCTAATTTCGGAAATAATTTAGACATTTTGCCCCAACGCTTTTCTTTAGCTGCTCTGCGATATTCAAATGCTCTTCCCATTTCTGTTCTTTTATTATGATCGCAAAAATAATTCTTTAATTGAAAATGTAAAATTGAAAAATTGAAAAGGTGCAATGAATGTTCAAAAGATTAAACAACTGTTTTGGTTGCGTTTCCGTCACGACAGACTTCCTTGAACCGCGCTAACACTTGTTCTTTATCAAAAGCTATGCTTTTTCTTATATTTACAAAATGAAAGTCTTAGTGGTAATTTTTGCGATTTTCAGCCTGCACTCTCTTTCTGTGTATTGCCAGGATGATGCTGTTCGAAGGCCAAAATTCCAGACAAAAACCAGTTTGGTTTATTACTATTTTTGGGAAGAAAATGAAGACGGAACCATTACCGACTCCCGAACATATGCACCTTTTAGCCTGAACCGTGTGGTGATGATCGATACCACCAAATCCAGGAAGAAATGCACTATCAGTGACACCTTATTCATGCAGCAGGTATTGAAAATCGGAAGGAACTACATTCATAAAGATCGATTTACCCAAAAATTACCCAACAATAAGTTCTTCTTCAATTGCACTTACCCATCTGAACCGCAAACAGTTATTTACATCAAACGGAACCAAAAATGGTACAGCTACAATGCCGGACTCGTGTTAAATTTCTTTTCCCAGGGAAATAAACTTACTTTCAAGTCCTCCGGGGGAAACCTCTCACTTTTTAACCAAAAGAGCATTGAAATACAGAATAACACTTACCGGGTTGTTTCTTATTACCTGGCCGATAATGCAGGCGGGGAACGAAAAAACCCAGCTTTCCAGCATGTCTTTGCCTTTACCGGAGATGAACTGAGCCAGGAAATTATTCAAAACCAGCATCCGAAGGCAAGTCGCTATTTGATTTTTGTAAATGGTTACCGTGGACCTAAATACGATAAGAACGAAAGCAGGAATGAGGTTTATATGAATGACCGTACCAACTACTGGTTTAAAATAGACGACCGTTTTATCAAACGCTTAAATCCGGATACCAGCTTTTACCTGGACGGCAGTTTTCCGGTAAGTACTTCAAACCATCAGTCGAAGCTTGGTTTCGGGTGGAGCTTCGTTCGTTCGGTTAATTCTCGGATTTCAAGCAAAAAGTATAAACGGTTAAACCAGGTTTCGAATCCGGAAGGTTTTGATTACAGATTTTCCCGTGGAGTACTTGTAGGAAAAGCACTTTTAAACCAGATCCGCAATACTCCCAACAGCTATTTGGTGAAAGATACCATAGACGTTGTTTGCCACAGTATGGGCTATGCATATACGCTTGGTTTACTGGAAACATTGAAAGACGAGGTTGTATTTGGCAAATTGTATTTTCTCGCCCCTGAAAATGCCGGTTACAAAGGAATGGACTGGAACCAGTTTGAAGAAGTCTGGCAATACGGTTCGAACCTTGGACAAAAAAATGCTGATCCGCTTTGCTACCAGGATGGCGTTGCGCCACAAGCAACCGTTTGGGGAATTGACAGGCAGCAGTCAAATCACGTGGGAAGAGTCTGTTCGCCGTATAACTGGCCGAATAAGCATTTTGTGCATTCACACATGGTTTATAGCTACGACTGGATTTTTGACCGCATCCAAAAAGGAGAACCAGGGTATATTCATTAGTTAATTACGAATGCCGAATTCCTAATTACGAATTTGAATTAACTAGTCTTAACATCCTAAGATCTTAAAATCCTAAGATCCCGAATTCCATTCGTGTTAAATCAGTAATTTTGCGTTTATGGATTATGCATTGGAATTACGTTACCAAAACCTCACCAAGCAATTAGAACCGACATTCGGACCGGGTATTGACCTTCAGGCGATGCTGTTCTTAATTGGTGTAGAGGAATTGGGCGTTGGATATAAATTATTTAAAAAGCACGAGAAGACAGATTTAATGCACGTTGCAATCTGCACTTTGCTGGAACCTTACGGTTATTATGCTTTCAAGGGGCGGGATACGGACAATTGGCCGCATTTCGAGTTCCTGAAAGAACTTCCTCCTTTGAGCGAAGAAGAACAACAGGCTTTTATGAAAGAAGCTATTTTGGAATACTTCGAACATCATGGGTATTCAACCAAGCATGTACAGCCTTAATTTAGTGAAGAGGCATTGGTGAATAGACAATAGTTAAATAATCATCGGAAACCAGTCACTATTGCCTAATGCCTAATCACTTATTAACTATATTTGTCCACTTTAAATAAAAACTATGGATTTTTGGGTTCGCGCAGCTCAGCTGATTTTATCACTTTCTCTTCTGATCGTATTACACGAGTTCGGTCATTACTTACCGGCAAAATGGTTCAATACCAAGGTGGAGAAATTTTACCTGTTCTTTAATCCTTATTTCTCGGTTTTCAAGAAAAAGATCGGAGAAACGGAATGGGGATTGGGTTGGATTCCGCTCGGTGGTTATGTGAAAATTGCCGGAATGGTGGATGAGTCCATGGATAAAGAGCAGTTGGCACAGCCGCCGCAACCCTGGGAATTCCGTTCGAAGCCGGCCTGGCAGCGTTTGATTATTATGCTTGGAGGAATCATCGTGAACGTCATCGTTTGTTTCGCGATTTACATCATGGTATTGGCTGTTTGGGGTGAAGAAAAGATCGACCAGAACAAAATGGTAAATGGAATGGCTATTCATCCTTACATGGAGCAGTTTGGTTTTCAGCAGGGGGATCGCGTTTTAACGGTTGATGGAAAAAAACTGGACGAGTTACAGCAATTGGGCGGAGAGATCCTGATCTTCAATATGCGTCATTTCAAAGTAATACACCCCGACGGAAAAATTGAAACAATTGTTCTTCCGGAAGATATCGGTGACAAAATGTGGGAAAACGGCGCGGAAAAAGGAACTTTCGACTTCAGAAGGTTCATGGGCGCTGCTGATTCCGTCGCACCTAAAAGTACCGCTTCCAGAATCGGGATGAAAAAAGGAGATCAAATCTTAAAGGTAAACGGTAAAAACATCAATTTTCACGATGAGTTGACTTCCCAATTGTATCACAGTAAGGGCAAAAAAGCTAACCTGACTATTTTAAGAGACGGAAAAGAGATCGAAAAACAGGCATTTATCGGACAGGATGGTATGCTTGGATTAAGTTATAAGAATCTGAAACTTAGTACCGACACCAGTGCTTTTTACACTCAGAACTATTCTTTCGGAGAAGCATTTGTTTCCGGTTTCGGAAAAGGGCTCAGAACGATGTATATGAACGTGGCGCAATTCAAATATGTTGCAACCAAAAAAGGGGCCAGTTCAATCGGTGGTGTAGGTTCAATCGGGAAATTGTTCCCGGCAACCTGGAACTGGCAGGCATTCTGGACCCTTACGGCATTCCTTTCCATGATGCTTGCAATTATGAACCTGCTTCCTATTCCGGCACTGGATGGAGGACACGTCATGTTCTTGTTGTATGAAATGATCACAGGTCGTGCTCCCGGACAGAAATTCATGGA
>DJFP01000295.1:1123-5973 GCA_002432565.1 Flavobacteriales bacterium UBA5869 | reverse complement strand
CTTTTTCAACTCTTTAACAACTAAAATTCACGAAATACATAAAAGGTGGCATAAGTCTAAAGATTTATGCCATTTTTGTAAAAAAGAAATCACCCTGATCACGCACGTGCGGGACAGGATAAAAAAAAGCGACATGAAACATTTACTATTATCAATTTTATTTCTTGCTGTAGTAGGAACTTCTATAGCACAACAAAAAACGGGTCAGATTTCCTATTCGATGGATTTTGCCAGCGATAACCCCGATATGGCAATGGCACTTCCTATGATGCAGGGTTCAACTATGGAAATGTACTTCATGCCTAATAAATCCAAAATCGACATGACAATGGGAACGTTCATGAAAATGAATACGGTGGCCGATACAAAAGCAAACAAAGGATTGATGCTGATGGAAATCATGGGTAACAAAACAGCTACTGAATTGGATCTTTCCAAAACGGACAAGGAAGAAAAAGCAGAGCCTACAGTTGAAGTAACTACCGAGACAAAAGAGATTGTTGGTTACAAATGCACGAAAACAATTGTACGTGATGCAGATGGAAACGAAGCTATCATGTGGATTGCAAGCGACCTGCAAGCTTCATTGAAAGGGCAGCAACAGTTCGGGAACAGTAAAGTAGACGGAGTTCCATTGGAATTCTCTACGGTAAACAATGGAATGACTATTCACTTCATTGCTACGAAGTTTTCAAAGAAAGTGGATAAAAAGGCATTCAGCTTAAAGATCCCGGAAGGGTATACCAAAGTAACCGAAGATGATTTGAAGAATATGGGCGGTGGAATGTAAATTCCAAAATCACTAAAAAAACAAACCCTGACATTTATCGTCAGGGTTTTTTAGTATCAGATATTTTTCAGCTTAATAAACTTTTTGGTAAACGTTCCTGAGTTCTTATGTACCGTTACAATATAGTTCCCGGAAGGTGTTCCGTCCATATCAATAGGGACCAAATGCTCTCCCGACTGGAATTCTTTTGAGCAGACCTCGCTGATCAATGTACCTGCAGTATCGTAAACACGAATGGTTACGCGTTCTCCGGCGCATTTGAATTTCAGGGTAGTTTGATCCACACATGGGTTCGGGAATATCAATACATCATTTTCCATAGATTTTTCGTTCACTCCTAAATTACATGAATCCAACACAGAAATGAAATTGATGGTTTGTTCGAACATTCCCTGGATGTCGGCAACGTCTGCCTCAAACCAATCTCTTAAAATCGAAGCATAAATGTCTCTAAAGTCGATTTGCATCGGTACTCCTGCCTGATCGGTGATCGTATTTGGAATAACCGGATTCGGGCCAATGATACCGCTGCTGATACACGCACCGAACAGGAACAATGGTGCCGCATCCCCGTGATCAGTACCATCACTCGCATTCGAAGCAATTTGTCTTCCGAATTCGGAGAAAGTCATTCCCGCAACCCTGTTTTCAAGCCCCAACAGGCTTAAATCGTTTTGGAAAGCAGCAACTGCGGTAGATACACGGGAAAGCAAATTTGCATGCACGCCGGTTGCCGGAGCTCCGTCAACGACCTGGGCATCGTGGGTGTCAAAACCGTTTACATTGACAATGTAGATTTTCGTTTTCAAACCTCCGGAGATCATTTGAGCAATGTATTTGAGGTTTTTCGAGATCTCATCATTGGGATCATACATGGTTGAAAGTGAATTCCCGGCATTTGCTGCAGCATTCACCTGCGCTCCGTAAGCATTTGCCTGCATGATCAGGGTAGACAAATATTCCATATGGGCACCATAATAAGTCCCGTCGTTTACTTGTCCCGTTTCAACCAGGTTATAACTGTCGAATGGATTATTGATCGCAACGGAAAAGTTTGCTGCCAATCCCTGGCAGGTTGCAGATACTTCGTAACCCATACTGATAGCAAACGGATCGGGGTTGGCAGTATCCGGATAGTCATCCGGGAAGTTGGGGAACTCATGGTCCAGATACCTTCCGAGCCAGCCACGTGTGGCATTTTGGTCCAGCATGCCGGAAGTCCAGATATCCATCGATCTGAAATGTGAGCGGTTTTGTTCCGGGTATCCCACATTCTGAATAATGGATAAACGTTCGTTATCAAACATATCCCGCATTCCTGACATAGCAGGATGCAGTGCATTGGTCGGTGTAATTGTCAGCAATTGATTCTGTGGAATCAGGATATTCGGACGTTGAATTGCCAGGTTGGCATATTGGTCCAGGGGAACCAAAGTCCCCAATCCATCATTTCCACCATTTAAACGAATAATTACCAGAACCCGGTCTTCCGCAGCTCTGGATGACTTAAACAGGTCCTCGGTAACAGCTCCGAATTTAAAGTTCTTTAAAACCAGTGGTGCTCCAATAGATGAAAGCGCGACCGACTGTACAAAATTTCTTCTTTTCATAGTTTCTGATTTTGGTCTACACTTACATTACTTGAGATTCAGGAAGCTGGAACAACCGGTAAAGCACCAGTTCTACCCGTTGACGGACCGGACCGCTTACTGTTGTATTTCCAGGATCTGCTAAATAATCATTGTATTGGATCGTCCACTCGAAATCAGGCTGTCCGTTAGTCAGAATGGATTTCAAAACCGCTTTTTCTATCACAGAAACGCCTTTGCAGGTGAAAACAGTCAAAATATCCTCTATTACCTGGGGAGCACTGGAAGGTATGCTCAAATTATCCAGGAAATTTAGTGTATTGATCTTAAATGAATTCCCATTCACCACTATTCCATTTGTAAGTGTCATCAATGCACCCAAGTCAAAACGCAATTTCAACAAGCTTGAATTTGCCCATAATCGGGAGAAAGCCGGGGTTTGATAATAGGCAGTCCAGCCACCGACACTTGGAGTTCTCAGATATTCCATTCCCATCACCTGGGACAAGTAATAAAGGTTCAGGTAAATTTCATAATTAACCGGAACAGAATAATTCGGAACCGAACCGGACACATTCAACATCGTGAATAGTAATTCCAACGGATTCTTTATGATCGCTCCGCGCACGGAGATATCGTAAAAGTGCTCACTTTTCAGCAATTCCTCTATGACCGGCATGACTTCAAAATTATTGGAAGTCAGCGTAGCTGCCATATCTGTAATAACCGTACTTTCCACACTCGGTGTCAGGTCATAATTAACAAACCAGCGGTAAATCTTCCGGCATAGGTACTTAGCCATATCCGGCTGGCTGAAAATAATATCGACATAGTTGGCATATTCGGTATTTCCGGAGTCCGGAACTACAGCCGAACCGAAATAAGGGCTCAGGGTCTTGCTCGATGTATCATGGAGAATCGGGTAAAACACACTAGAAGGCTGACTGGCAGAAGTACTGTAAAGGTCCGTCACCGTCCACCCTGTTAAGATCTTAGCTCCGGCGGCAACATCTGCTTCCGTATAGTTGGTATAATCGCCCGTTCCGACTTGCGGGCCTTTCCCCACTGTAAACAATTCCAAAAGCTCACGCGCATAATTCTCATTCGGAGAGAACTGATTATTTGTTGCGCCATTGAGGAATAAAAGCATCATGGGATCGATGGTCATGTCTTTTACCAGCTGTTTAAAGTTCCCCAGGCAATTCAAGCGATACTTCTCATGCATTCCATAAACCGCTTTCGCCTCATTGGTACCATCCACTCCAAAATGGTTGTCCCAAAACAAACACATTTTCTCCTGGATACTAACCGTGGGTTGNNGTTGGCCCGGGATTCGCGGGATACACATCATTGATCCACGTTGAACCGATTGCAGTAACTGCTTCGTCGGGGTGGAAAGCTAAGGGTGGTGAAACACTCGGAAGTGTCAATAATTGAGTAACAGTTGCATTCATCCCGTTTGTTACAGCTTGTGTAATCTGGGTGAGTGTAGCACCAAACATGGTCCTGCGCAGTAAATGTGCAGCTTCTGCCTTTGTCCAGGCACCGGTGTATGGTGTTAAACTCAGTGAAATGGGCTCCTGTACGTTTTCTTCAGGAATCATAATAGTACGTTTTAGCGAAGGGAATTTAGTATAAAAAGCCGGAACGGACAAGCTAAATTGTTCATCTTGTGATTTTCAACTAGTTTGTCCGATATTGACCCGGAACTCAACACTATCTATCAATATTTGACCAGTTGAATGGTTCGGGTATTTCCCGTTTCATCCGAAACATTCACCAGGTAATTTCCGGACTGCCATTCCTGAGCGGTTAATACCGTAATTCCATTTTCCAGGCTGCCTTCTGTTATGCGTCGTCCCGACAAATCATACACTGCATAAGTTCCTTTTACTTCGCTTCGAATAGTGAACGAACTGTTGGAAGGATTCGGATAAATCAGGACTGACGACATTGCAAGCTCATTCAATTTCAAAGCACAATTATTCAGTGCATCAAATGTGGGATGGGCAAATGTAAATGTTCCTCCGTCGGGGCATCTTGCATAGGAAACATCCTGTGACTGCTGCCCGAAATCTACCTGGTCATAGATCGTAGTTCCATCCGAAAGGATGAGTGATTCGCCGGCTGAGCTGAGTTTAAAATTCGCATGCAATCCGCTTTGTTCCGAATCATTATCCGTCCATATAATCAGTACATCGTTTGCATTTACAGCCGTTCCAAGCGGGATTTGCCATTTCATCAGATTTGAAATATCATCCGAAAGATACAATCCCGAAAGATCTTTTGCTGTTGAGGTATGATTGTATAATTCAACCCAGTCATCGTTTTCACCGTTTGAATCGTATGCTGTTGAACTGTTATCAGCCATCAGCTCATTGATTACAATATCCCCCGGAGCCGGCAAAACTATCGCAATATTCACCGAATGAAATTCGTGCTCAGCACGAGCAGGACTAAAAATACCTGCA
>DJFP01000295.1:604-1044 GCA_002432565.1 Flavobacteriales bacterium UBA5869 | reverse complement strand
TCCAGGCGGTATCCCAGGAAAACGCTTGTCTCATTCGAACAAACTGCTGTAACAGATATCGTTTCGCCATAGTTCGGGCTATTATTACTTACTGTATGAGATGTAATTGCAGGAGCTGATAAAAGGTAATCTGAATTTGACTGAAAGAATGAAACGCGTGATGCCATCAGTTGCTGGATTCCCGGAATGGATGATCCGCCTCCTGGTCCTCCGCCGCCTGTTACAGCAGTTGTCATTCCATTTTGGAATTGTGTATAAGTATAAAACTTGTAAGGATCAGCCTGCACGGATGCATCAATTGTAGTTCGTAAGGTATTGGCAGTTGTCAGGTAATCTCCCGAAGCAAAAACTTCTTGTAAAATGGTTCTTAAATGTGCCATGTACATACGCTTGTACATGGGATCGGCAATCATTTTTTTGATTAACGGGTGATCCGCAGA
>DJFP01000295.1:0-569 GCA_002432565.1 Flavobacteriales bacterium UBA5869 | reverse complement strand
AACCGATCATTCAAATCCCGGTACAGGTAATAGTTTTGTCGAAAAGCCCCCGAGTAGGAATCCAGGTTAACCAACACATTGTTAAATGCAAGCATCCATAAGGCCCGGTCCACATCCAATTTCGTTTCAATGTCCGAAAAGTTATTGTTCAATGTATTAGTCAGATCAACCAGGTCGCTCCATCCGTAATCCGATTTCAATTCATACCCGTTGGAATAAAGTGAGCTGTCGGCTCCCAAATACTTCAAATCGGGGTTTACTCCCGCTCCTGGTCCAGCTCCTCCGATAGGATTGCATTTAAAGAATGTTCCATCGGAAGTGTAATAATGGTCGCCGTTAAATTTCTTGTTGATACTTTCTGCGTTTGAGTATAAACCACGCAAGGTTCCATTGATATAAACGTTTGCAAAATTGGCCTTCGGACAATCCATGTACTGCTCCAGTATTGCATACGAAAGCACCTCACGGATCATGGACGGGTCCTGGTAACCGTTCTGCAATTTGATATCCGTATATCCTTCGTAATCATAACTTCCATGTATGTGATCCAGCTCAATATGTATCGGATT
>DJFP01000106.1:9531-13900 GCA_002432565.1 Flavobacteriales bacterium UBA5869 | reverse complement strand
GAATCAATTGCAATTAAAAATGAAAACTGTTAAATATTGAATAGCAATCGGAATTTCATTACTTTGCGTAAAATTTCGACCATGAAAATCAACATCTTAGTCTTTTTATTGGCAGGTATTTTGGCTTTCTCCTGTAAAAAGAAAGAATCTGAAACCAAAAGCACCAATTCGCCCACCGGCTCTCTGAACAGTTTTACCCTGAAAAAGGATGGTGTACTCTATACTCCGAACACTATTCTTGTTGGTTTAGCAGATGAGGACTTACTCAGCATTGAGACCTATATGGTTTACGGGCAGCCGGAAAACAATACTTACGGCCTGCTTATCCGCAAATCCATCACTCCCGGAATGTATCTGTTGCAAGATGGTGAATCTCCTTATTTTGGAATTTATCACATACAGGATACAGATCATTTATATGGCTGGTCAGACGGATCATTGAATGTCCTTTCGAACGATACGACCGCCGGTATTTTGCACTGCAAGTTTGATGTGTATCTTTATAATGATGATTGCAAAGGCAGTTGTCCCCACATTACAGATGGTGAAATGACCATCCATTACTAAAACAANNCTTCCTGCAAAAAACCGGAAACGAAGCCTAAAACAAATGCTACCGGCCCTGCCGACCCTTCGATCAGTATCAATTCATTCTTTCTGAAGAAAGACGGCGTCGTATTCACTCATTCCTACCTGGAGATCAGCGATCCTTTTGATTATGCCGTAGCCATTTATGCTGCAGCCACTATTCAGTCGAATGCGGATGTTTACAGTATGATGATCAACAAGGATATCCCGGTTGGAACCTATGATTATGAAACCCTGGTTGAAGAATACGGCTGCTGGTTTTCTTATTCAGCCCCCAATTTAGAACTCTATTCTATCAACGACGGTACTTTCCAGATCACGAACCAAAATACTGCTTCCGGAATCCTGGAAATGAAATTCCAATTCGAAATGGAAGACCCCAACACAGGGCAAACTTACCAGGTTACTGAGGGAAAGCTCAAAGCTTATTATTAACACTTTATTCTAATCATGGATCGGGGTGACCGCAGGAACTATCGGAGAAACCGGTAATTACTACCAAATCGGGGTTAAGAAAAATCTGCTCCCGGGTACCTATGCATATGAAGGCGGGATTGATGATGTCATTCAATATATAATGATCTCCGATCAACTGACTTACGTTGTAAACCATGGAACTATTACAGTTCTTTCAAATGATACGATCTTAAAAAGAATGGAATTTGACTTTGAATTCGAGATGCTTGAAGATAATACCCATTCGGACACTATCCAGATTACTGAAGGCCATGCAAAAGTATCTTACTGAAACTATTTTTGACGGATCATATCCAAAACTAATCCATAATTGTTCAAATCTGCCTTTTTAGCAGTTAAGATCGGAAAGCAATTTTTCAAAATATAGTTTAGTGTATCAATTCCTATTCCTTCGGTAATCAGCCATTCTACTATTGGAGTCAAAATACGGTAATCAGAACTAGTCGGTTCTTCATCCGGTTTGACTTCTTTCATCGTTTTATACCAATTCTGAAAAGATTCGCGGAAAGCTTCAAAATCATTCCGAATAGCAAAGTGGTTTAGCTGGATCATCCATACATCTGTGAGCTTGAAATCGTAAATTTTAAATTTATCATTTAATTTCCAGGCTAAAGTTTGCTCAATCAGCTCCTTTGCAGCTTCATATCCTTCAGAATAATATTTGCAATAAGCCATCGTTGCAAAGTTGTAAAGTGCTTCTTGAGGCAGTTCATCTTCAAGTAAATCGTACTCATATTTTTTCTGGTAGTACCGATATCCTTTTTCGGCAAATTCCGGGCTTCTTTCCGCTTTTTCGAAGTAGTAAAAAGCTAATTCGCTCAACACATCTCTATTTATCTTTTCGATGTTTTCTTTCTCCCATTCCAGGATAGCTTCATGCTCCTTTTTGGCTCTTTTAATCCTCTTTTCAAGTTTCACTTTATTTTTCAGAGCCTCTTCATTCTTAGAATCAATAAGCTGGGCTTTTTCAAGCAGTTCAACCGCTTCTTCTCCAAACCCGATAATATCATCATCCAGTTCCGTCAATTCAGCACAGGCCCAGGTAAAATGAACAGCACAAATAAGGACATTGCTATCCGGGTTAGGATTTTTATGCAGCCATTCATTTATTTTTAATGAAATTGTATAGGCTTGCGCAACACCATCAATCTTCAAAAATTCGGTAATTTCCTTAGGAAGCGTTTTCTTATCAAATTTCATATTATATAGATATTCCTTTTAATCCCTTAATTCAAACCGTTCTAATTCATTATTAAGGCGGGCAAGACGAATATAATAGTTTTGTTCTTAAAACTCCTTCTTCCTTAGAAACCTGAATGTAAAATACAACATCGTCAGGAACAGCCCCATAAAAATGGTCACTCCCCACGTTCTTGAATGATCGAAGGGATTGATAAGCCTATCTCCAACATCTCCTATTAAACGACCCGGATGATGCAAAATATCCCAGCTGTTCCAGCGCAGGTACCTTCCGATGTAAATTCCGAAACTGCTTACGAATAACAGGAAAACTGAAATCCGGGTAATCATTCGTTTGGACAGAAACTGCTCCATCAGCTCTTCCAGGTTCCACAAACTCAGGAATCCGTAAAGCAACCCCGTCCAGGCAAAAGATAAGATCAGTACCAGGTCGAACCAAATGGGCATGGATGAATGATGGCTCAGGTGGAACAAATCGGTCAGAATATAAGACGCGTTCGGGAAGAATAAGAGCCAAACACCCAACATCCCGAAAACGGCCAGACGGCTTTTTTGCAGGTTCTGGTTCATGCTTAAAATAACTGTCAGCAGCCACGGCACGAATGCCAGGAATAAATTCCAGTTTAAGAATAAGAAATGCTTTGTTCCCGACATCTCCACTCTAAAAAGTGACAATCCGAAACAGAAAATGGATAAAACTCCCATGAACAGGGAGATTTGAAATTGGTTGGTTTTGATCAGTTGTTTGTACATAAGCTGATGATTTTAGGTAAGAAAATGATGATTCCGGTTATTAACGCAGCAAATGCACTGATGAAAACAGCCGCAGCTGCCAGGTCTTTTACTTTTTTGATTTGCTGGTGTTTTTCCGGAGAAATGAAATCAGCGAGGGCTTCCAGTGAGGTATTGAATAATTCACAAATAAAGACCAGGCAAATTGTACTGACCAGTAAAATCCACTCAGTTGCGGAAATCTTTAAGAGGAAACCAACAACCATTGCAATCACAGCCGCGATGAGATGAATACGTGCATTGTGTTCTTCTGTAAATAAAGTTCTTAGTCCTGCAAAAGCATATTTAAAACTTTTGAGTCGCTGGGATATGGAAAATGGGTTGGACGATTTCATCTTTTACGTAGTTAACTTTTACAGGAACGCAAAGAATCGCAGATATTGTGGAATTAGGATTTATTGGGAAATCTGATTTAAATGATCGTTCACTCTTTTTCCATCTATTTCCGGTCGATAAAAAATTGCATAGTCACCTAATATTCATTAACTTACAATTAAATAAATATTTGCTCCATGAAAACAATTGTTAGAATGAACAAATGGGCAAATGCCCATACTTCAATTGGTTTGGATGTGCTTCGCATTGCTTTAGGCATCTTCCTGTTTTGGAAAGGAATAGAGTTTGCCGGACAAACAAAAGAGCTGGCACAACTTATTGCTCCGAATGATAATGATGCTACTCCATTGATTTTAGCACATTATATTGCTATGTGCCATTTTTCAGGCGGTATCCTGGTTATCGTAGGATTACTTACACGGCTTTCTATTGCATTTCAATATCCGATATTGATTGGTGCCATAATTATCAATTTTACAGGAGCTATGGATACACTTGCCTTGATACAAGCGATTGCTGCTCTGATTGTAGCGACCTTCTTTCTGATTGTAGGTTCCGGAAAACACTCTGTTGATTACACTCTGAAAATGAATGCTTAATTCGGGAATGAAGGCCGAAATTTTGTTATTACTAAAAAGCCCTGACGATAACTGTCAGGGCTTTTATTTTATACTGGTTTCAATTACTCAGCTTTTGGAGCTTCCGCAGCCGGTTTTTCCGGTCTTGGCAACAACACTTTACGAGACAATTTCCATTTTTTCGTTTTCGGGTCTTTTCCGACTACTTTAAATTTCAATACGTCTCCTTCTTTTGTTACATCTTCCATTTTCGCTACTTTCTCCCAGGAGAACTCAGAGATATGGATCAACCCGTCTGTTCCCGGAAGGATTTCAACGAATACACCGAAATCTTTGATCGCTTTCACTTTTCCTTCGTATTCCATTCCTTCTTCCACAGTTGGAGGGAATGCGATAGA
>DJFP01000106.1:5977-9517 GCA_002432565.1 Flavobacteriales bacterium UBA5869 | reverse complement strand
TTCGTGTCTTTCTGGATTCCCTGGATGATTTTCCCTCCTGGTCCGATGATTGCTCCGATCATATCGTTAGGCACATTGAATGCTTCGATACGAGGAGTTTGCGGTTTGAAATCCGGGTTTGGTTTTGCGATAGTCTCAACGATCTTGTTCAGGATGTGTAAACGACCTGCCTTAGCCTGCTCCAATGCCTGGATCAATACTTCGTATGGCAATCCATCTACTTTGATATCCATCTGACAAGCTGTGATACCAGCCGCAGTACCTGTTACTTTGAAGTCCATATCTCCTAAGTGATCTTCGTCTCCTAAGATATCAGACAATACTGCAAATTTACCTTCATCAGCAACCAATCCCATTGCAATACCTGATACAGGCGCTTTGATCTGGACACCACCGTCCATCAATGCCAATGTACCTGCACAAACTGTTGCCATGGAAGAAGAACCGTTTGATTCCAAAATATCAGAAACCAAGCGGATTGTATAAGCATTATCTTCAGGAAGAACCGGCTTCAACGCACGTAACGCCAGGTTTCCGTGTCCGATTTCACGACGGGAAGTTCCGCGCAAAGGCTTCGCTTCTCCGGTAGAGAACGGAGGGAAGTTATAATGCAATAAGAATTTCTCTGTTCCGTGGAAAGTTACTCCATCGATCAATTGCTCATCCATTTTACCTCCAAGGGTCAATGTTGTCAATGACTGCGTTTCCCCACGTGTAAATACGGAAGATCCGTGAACCATCGGTAAGTAATCTACCTCAGCCCAAATCGGACGAATCTCATCGAATTTACGACCATCCAAACGCTTTTGTTCGTTCAACATGACCCAACGAACCGCTTTCTTCTTCACTTCAGAGAAATAAGTAGAAATGAACCCACCTACCAATAACAATTCCTCTTCAGTAAATGCTGCTTTTACTTCTGTTTTGATAGCATCGAACAACTCCGTACGTTTCGCTTTATTTGCAAGGCCCTGACGTGCAACTTCCTTACACTTGTCCATTGCCAATTCGTATACTTTCGCTCTTACAGCTTCGTCATGCGTCTCATGAGAATATTCACGTTTCGGATTAGCTGTCGGGATCATTGCTGCAAGATCCAACTGGAACTGGCACTGCTCTTTAATTGCTGCGTGTCCGATCTTGATTGCTTCAACCATTTCCAATTCGGAAATTTCCTTGAACTCTCCTTCGATCATGTTCACATCCTTCATGGTACCGGCAATCATCAAATCGATATCAGCCGATTTCATTTCTTCCATTGTCGGGTTTACGATCCACTCACCGTTCACGCGTCCAACACGTACTTCCGACATTGGTCCGTTGAATGGGATATCAGATACTGCAATTGCTGCTGAAGCTGCCAAACCACACAATGCATCCGGGTTGTTTACACCGTCGTAAGCCAACAATTGGATCATCAACTGAACTTCAGCATGGTAATCATCCGGGAATAATGGACGCAATGCTCGGTCCACTAAACGCATAATTAAGATCTCTGCTTCAGAAGGACGCGCCTCTCTGCGGAAGAAACCTCCCGGGAAACGGCCTGCTGCTGCATATTTTTCACGGTAATCTACCGTTAATGGAAGGAAATCTACTCCTTCTTTTGCCTCTGGTGCCGCAACTACTGTTGCCAAAAGCACCGTGTTGCCCATTTGTAACACTACTGACCCGTCGGCTTGTTTTGCCAATTTTCCGGTCTCGATGGAAATTTCTTTCCCGCCAGTAACGATGGACTTTTTGATTCCTATATTCATATTTATCTATTACATATTATATGGATGCGATCAATCGCATCCCTTCATTTTGTGTACGAACGCAATGCATTGCGTTCATTCCATTCATTTGGCACGCGATGTATCGCCTGCCTACCCGTCCAACGGGCGATTTAAACAAAAAAGGGGACACCGGATAATTCCGACAAGCCCCCCTTTTAATATTTTTCCAATGGGATGATCCCATTGAACTTTCGAATTAACGACGTAAACCTAATTCTTTGATCAACGCACGGTATTTCTCGATATCCTTTTTCTTCAGGTAATCTAACATACTACGACGCTTACCAACTAATAATTGCAAAGATCTTTGTGTTCCGTAATCTTTGCGGTTCTTTTTCAAATGCTCCGTTAAGTGAGCAATACGAAATGTGAACAAAGCAACTTGTGCTTCTGTTGAACCTGTGTTTGTTTCTGAACCTCCGTGTTTAGCGAAGATTTCTTTCTTTTTTGCTGAATCTAAATACATGCCAATATTACTTGAATGATTATTATGTAGAACTCCAACTCTTGGAAATCCGTTGCAAATATAACACTTAATTCCTAATTACGAATTACGAATGCCTAAATATTCAAGAATTGAACGTTATCAATTGATTGGCAGATTCTGAAAATTGTGTGTTAATCATTTTTCGAAGTAGATTTCCAGTACTTGCTGATATTTTTTTAGTTCTTTCGGGAAATTGATCCATGCGTAATGACTTACCCATGTGGTTATCAATTCCTTGTTTTGATTGTGGTAAGTAAATGAAACCGGTTTCTCAAAATCAATAAAAACTTCCGAATTTTTCATACGATAACGCACGGCTTCCACGTCTTTTTTACCGGCTTTAATCCTGGCATTTGCAGCCGGATCAAAAACCAGATCAGCTTCGAGGCTGGCGCTTATTCTCCAATCAGTCAAAATCTCCAAAATTACATGAATTTCCCGGTTAGTCGAATCTTTTGGTACTACACGTATATCGGAAACAATGCGTTTACCATCCAAATCCCCTACTCCAACATACTGAATCCAGTCCCTATCCTGGAATAAATGTTCTACATTTTGAGAATATGAAACAATAGAAAAACCAAGTATTAATGAAAATACCAAATGAATAATCCGGAACTTGGAATTATTCATTCGTAATTAATTAAAGCCCTCCGTCGGAAACGTACATTCCATCTTTGAAGATACGGACTTTCAGCAAAACACCGTCCCGGTCGTAGACGAACACTTTTCCGTCTTTCAACTGACCGTTCTTAAATTGTCCGTCTATCCAGATCTCATCGGAATTAGTGTACAATTTGTTGAATCCGTTCGGCTGGAAAGTTGCTCCTTTTGCCACCCGTGGTGCATGCACAAACGGTGCATTCATGATGGAATTACGCGTGTTCGAATTACTTGTATTTGAATCCTGGATACGTTCAATCTTACTTACTACGTTTTGGATCTCAGGATTTTCTACTGTTACTTTATGCGGTGTTCTCACATTCAGGTAGGTAGAATACAATTGCTGGTAATTTAATGACAACCAGGCAAAATTTACAGTTGCATTTTGCGATTGGTTCTGGTTCAGGGATTCTTCCACCCAGAACTGGTATGAATAAGGCACACTGAATACGCGTTTAGCAAAGAAAACCTGTCCGGCAACCATTTCACGGTTATGGAACATCATACGGCAGTCAAATAATCCGTTATGTACTTCTAAACTCTGAGATTGTATGATTTTTCTCGGAACAGTACTTGCCTGAAGCAATTCCCCTTTTTTATCAAAGCGGAAAT
>DJFP01000106.1:0-5969 GCA_002432565.1 Flavobacteriales bacterium UBA5869 | reverse complement strand
CCGAACTTTCGTCCCTTGACGTATCTTCCTTCTTTTCTTTTTGATTTACTTTCCAGTGTAGTGGCATCATTTTCCTCATCAACAACCCAATAGCCGGTTCTCTTCCCGTTAGCATCCAGTTTATTCAACGTATCTGCTTTATTCCCTTTTGCAGACCATCCTATATTGGTAAGCAAGAAGATAAAAGTGAATATGCTAATTAATTTGTTCAAGGTAAATCTGTCTTTAGTTATACTAGTTTTCAGTAGAACGAATATATACTTTTCATCCATACACGTGAATACCTGATGAAAATATTTTCTGAACAAATGAATATTCATACTATTTCAACGAATAATGAAATGTATACGGGAAAATTGGCTTCATTAAGCGATTTAACTGGTATTTACAGGTAAATAAGCAGGAAATCAACCTACTAAATCCATTTCTATGGAAATAATCCGTGAACCGGCTGAACAGGTGATATTCCATTCTCTGTGCTGCTCATTTACCACTATTGCAGGGGCATGAACTTCACGACCGTCCGCTTTGCAGATTCCTTCCTGAAGGAATAGAATATGTACCCCGTCTTCAATAACAATAGTTTTTTCTTCTGAAAAAAGGATTACGTGTACTTTGGGATGGTAATTCGGTTTGAAGATCAGGTTAAAATCGGTTAGTTTTCCTTTTGCTTTGGTAGGCCAGGAACCGCTGAAGCGCGCCAATTGGAATTCACTGACATTTTGCTGAATAACCCCATTAGGTGTCTGGTGCTCCATTTCCAGTTTTCCTTTCAAAGGGATCAAAATACGCTCATACCCATCGAAGATCGTGAAATCGGATGCTTCCGTTTCCACTAATGCGGAACTGATTCGCCAGTCGAAATTACGTTCGGACAAGGTTGATCCTTCCGGCGAAATAAAAAGCTGGGTGGTTGTTCCGCCACTCCAGGCTGTAATTAAAAAGTCCGTTTCAGTCAGTATCTTCATGGCAAAAAAAATCCCCCCGGTCAGCCGGGAGGAATTTGTTACGTTATTATGATCTGAAAAGTTTCAGGGAATGCCCTAATTTTTCTTTCAATTCTGTTCGATCAATAATATAATCCAGGAATCCATGTTCCAAAACGAACTCAGAAGTCTGGAACCCGTCCGGAAGGTCACGCCCAATAGTTTCTTTCACTACGCGTGGCCCGGCAAATCCTATCAATGCTTCCGGTTCTGCAATATTAATATCTCCAAGCATTGCAAAAGAAGCGGTAACACCTCCGGTTGTAGGATCTGTCAAATAGGAAATATACGGAAGTTTGTGACTAGCCAATTGTCCGAGTTTACCGGAAACCTTTGCCATCTGCATCAGGGAAAATCCTGCTTCCATCATACGAGCTCCTCCTGATTTTGAGATAATCATAAAAGGTGCTTTTAATTCGATAGCCTTATCGATTGCACGGGCAATTTTTTCTCCCATTACGGATCCCATCGAACCTCCAACGAAATTAAAATCCATTGCAGCCACTACAAACGGGAAACCGTTCATATCTCCGTATGCAGTTCTGATCGCATCTTTCAACCCTGTTGCCTTCTGTGTGGCTTTTATACGGTCTGTATATTTCTTGGTATCTACAAACTCTAAAGGGTCACCGGAAGTAACTTTGTCGTTAATCTCGGTGTATTTTCCTTCATCAAAAATGATTTTGAAGTACTGCTCGGAACCGATACGCTCGTGGTTTGAACAACGGTCGCACACATAATTATTTTTCTCCAGATCGTCGTGCGTAAACAATGTTTTACAACGGGAACATTTGTTCCACAATCCTTCGGGGGTTTCTTTTTTATCTTTTGTGGAGGTAGTAATACCTTCTTTGGAACGTTTAAACCAACTCATATCACTCTCTTATTTATTCAATGTATTGATATTATTCAGGTCTGAGAAAGATTTTTCTAATCGCTGTACGAACGTCAATTCGCCTTCACGCAGCCATTTTCTCGGATCGTAGTATTTCTTATTCGGAACATCTTCACCTTCCGGGTTACCGATCTGTGTTTTCAGGTATTCGATCTTAGAAGTCACATAATCACGAACTCCTTCCGTAAATGCAAACTGAAGGTCCGTATCCAGGTTCATTTTGATTACTCCGTAACCAATTGCTTCACGAATTTCTTCTACTGTTGAACCTGAACCTCCATGGAACACAAAATCAACCGGATTATGTCCTGTATTGAATTTTTCCTGTACGTATTTCTGAGAATTCAATAAGATCTTCGGTGTCAATTTCACATTCCCCGGTTTGTAAACTCCATGAACATTTCCGAATGCAGCCGCAATGGTAAAACGCGGACTTACCTTCATCAATTCTTCATACGCATATGCAACTTCTTCCGGTTGAGTGTATAGCTTGGATGAATCCACATCGCTGTTATCTACTCCGTCTTCTTCTCCACCTGTAATTCCCAATTCGATTTCCAGCGTCATTCCTATTTTGCTCATACGAGCCAAATATTTTTTACAAATCTCAATGTTCTCTTCGATCGGTTCTTCGGAAAGATCGAGCATGTGGGAAGAGTATAGGGGTTTCCCGGTTTCTTTGTAGAACTGTTCTCCGGCATCCAGCAAACCATCCATCCATGGAAGCAGGTTTTTGGCACAGTGGTCGGTATGAAGGATTACGGTTACGCCATATGCTTCTGCTAAAGCATGAACGTGTTTCGCACCAGAGATTCCTCCTAAAATTGCAGCTTTTTCGTCTTTATTAGACAAGGATTTTCCTGCAAAGAAATGTGCTCCGCCATTGGAGAATTGAATGATCACCGGGGAGTTTAACTTCGCAGCAGTTTCCAATACTGCATTGACTGTAGAAGTACTTGTTACATTTACTGCCGGAAGCGCAAAACCTTTTTCTTTCGCATAACGAAAAATTTCCTGAACCTCATCTCCAGAGGCAACTCCGGGTTTAATTGAATAAGCCATTTTAGTCATTATTTGGGGTGTAAAAGTAATGAAAAGCGCCGAATAACATCTGATCGAGTAGAAGAATATTGTCTGATGGTCTTTATTTCCTGCAAAGGTACGCGGATGAGCACAGATTTTAATCGCTTCTATTTCATCGAATGGCATGTATAGTCTCTTTTATTTTCTCCAGGTTTTCTTTATTAACCAAAAGTGAAGAAGATATACTGCTTTTTAGAGTTAAAATTGCAATGCTGAAATATACACTACTGAGAAACAATATTTTTAGAATGGGAAACCGATACCGAAGTTGATACGCATCGGGTACAGGAATTGAGGAATTGACTCTTTGTAGTTCGGGCCATAAACAGCTTCTGCTTTGGCATTGAATTCCGGTTTCGGGGTAAATATCCAGCGTTCTCCTTCCGGGAATCCCGGATTGTGGATCGGTACTCCTAAATCGAAACGAAGCACGAAGTAGTTAAAGTCGAAACGAAGTCCGTAACCCACTGAAATACCCAATTCTTTCATGAATCGTGCTGAGATCTGTCCGCCAACCCGGTTATCGTCTTTATTCATTGTCCAGATATTTCCGGCATCCATAAACAGGGCATGATTCAAAATTCCACCGGATCCAAAACGGTATTCCAAAGAAGCATTGAAACGGATATCCCCGATTTGTGTCGCAATCAGGTCCGGATCCAGTAATCCCTGGTAGGCACCCGGTCCCAATGTTCTTGCTGCCCACCCCCTGTTGTCGTTCGATCCTCCCGCAAAGAAGGAATAATCGTATGGAAGGGATGTCGGCGAGTTTTTCATTGGAAAACCAACTCCACCCATAGTCCTGAAGGCGATGAGACTGTGTTTTCCTGTTTTGTAATAGGCAACAATCTTATTATCGATTACGGAAAACTGGGAATAAGGAACACCGATAAACAACTTATGTCCAAGGGTATCGTATTTCGGGTTGATGGATGTAATAGCATTCAAGAGGTTTCCTGCAATGGAGAAACTTCCGGAATAGGTAAGGCGAAGTTTCGGGAATTTTCTGCGCGTTTTATTTAAGTTGTCAAAATCAAAGGTTATTTTGAAATCTTCCCATATGAACTGATCGCGGTATGCATTTTTAAGGAACAGGTCATTGAGCAGCGTAAGCTTGGTTTCAAAATCAGGTTTCGGATCAAGTGAAACATACTTAATCACGGATGCGAAAGGAAGACCGAATGAAACGGATTGGGTTTTACCATCTCCTACCAGGAACTTATAGAGGTAGTTGAACTGCAAAACGCTTCTTGCGAAATCCGGTCGCTGCTGGTAATTGTATGCAGCTGAAAGTTCCGTACGCGGGCGCTGTCTTTTCCCCAGAATAGTTACTCCGAACGGAAAAAGGCCCGGGATATCCAATTTAGCAGAAGGCCCGAATTCAAAGGTGTTAAAGCTTCTTCCCTGCGTTTTGATCGTGTTCCCTTTATCATCCGTACTGAAAACACTGGGGTTAGATTCAAAACCACCGGAAACGGAAAAAATGAAGTTCGTTCCAGTTCTGAAAATATTCCTGTTTGTATAATTCAGAGACGCACTTAATCCAAGGAAACCATTGGAGTTCTTTGCACGCGGTTCAAAACTAAAACTCTGTTTGGTTGCCGGTACGAGGTAGTAACGAACGCGCACAACACCGCTTCCGGGATAGGTTTCTACAATTTCCGGCTTGATCACTGAAAATAAGTTCAACTGCACCAAACGCGTAAAGGAACGTTCCAGGTAATATTCTTTGTAATAATTGTCGTTTTCCAGGTAGTTCTGGGCTTCGATCAATGTAGGACTGACAAAGGGTTTCGTATTGTAGTAAAAAGTTGCAACCCTGTTCGGATCGAAATCGATACTGTCTTTTGCCTTTCCCGTAACGGTGAAATTCACTTTGCTTTTAAGGTATACTCGCTGGCTTCTCGGAAGTCCCAGCTCTTTGGCAACCGGATCTTCGACTTTTTTACGCACTTTTCTGTATACCAGAGAATCCAGTGAGATTAAGAAACCGTTTTCTTTTAACTCCAAACCTCTGCTTGCGACTGTTTCCCTGAAATTCCCTTTAAAAAAACTGGTATCTGAAAAATGGAAGGAAACCCCTTCCACTTTTGTGGAAACATGCGGAATGTATTTTATTACGTTGGGATTATCTTCATTGGGTACAACCCGGTCGCCGATTATTACGGTCAGGGTCATTTTCAATTCCTTATCCTTTGAATTTGTTGCACGGGAAGTATCCGCCTTGTAACTCACATTTGATTCTGCAAACCCGTAATAAGTCCTGTCGCGCATGTAACGGGCCAATTCTCCCCGGTAAGCACTTAATTTATCGGCGTCAAACGGAAGGTTAATTGTTTTTTTATCGACGATACTTGCTTTGAAATCCGGGTTCAATCCGTTCTTATCCACTTCTTTCTGGATGTAATGNNTTCTTACAAATCAATTTCACGGTATCTATGTAAATACGAAGCCCGGTTTTGATCTCGTAATTGGCAATTACTTTTTTCTTGGTCTTATGCTTATTGAGCATTCGGTGAATGGTATCGAAATACCCGTTTACTTCCGCGTAGAAATATCCTTTTGAGTGCATGTATGCCTGCACCTGCACCAATGAACGCGACATGGCCCCTGTGTCAGCAATAACAGGCGCTTCCCCGAATTTGTACTTTATCAATTGTCTAAAGGTCAAATTCGGGTCCAGTGTATCTTTCAGTTTGATCGTTTTGTAGATATAATCCGGATCACCTTTTCGAATGGCACGCTGCCTTCTTCTTTCATTGATGCGGATTTCCCGTTTGGTCTTTTTGGCATTTTTCCGATTCAAGCGATCGAGTTTACGTATCCTCCCGCGTTCTGTTTTCGTACTATCAATAGAGTTATAGAGTTTCAGTCGAAAAGGAATACCTATTACCCGAAGGTTTGGCTTTTGTTTCAAAACATCTTCCACTTCAGAAGTACTTATTTTTTCTCCTTCAATTTTGAATTTGTTTTTTTTGAGTAAATGTTTATTCTCCGGGACCAGT
>DJFP01000198.1 GCA_002432565.1 Flavobacteriales bacterium UBA5869 | reverse complement strand
GTAATATGCTAATTCGCGTTTAATGTGTTGTCCCTTAAAAGGGCGTACAAAGATATGATATATCATTAAAACAATTGGCGAAACAATGAATAAAGCGAAAATCAAATAGTACTTAAAGAAGTTTACCCAAAATTTACGGCTTCCTCCTTTAGCGGTTTTCTTTGTTATCAGGTTTGCCCAGATCCTAAAAAGCATTTTCGCCCTTGATTCGATGAATAAAATGGATACGGGTATGATAACTCCACCCCTGGAAACAATTCCTTCCTGGAATTTTTCTTCCTGTCCTGTGCTTAATTTCTCCTTTAGTAAAGCGCCGAATTGACTGACATTCCGAATGTCCTCATCCGAGACTCCCGGCTTTGGAAAAATCCCCCACTTCTTTGTTTTCTGCCCTGTTAACATCCAATGTAAAATGGTAACTACACTGATTAAGTTACTTGTTTTATCAATTAACGGCACATTACCGATCAATTTTCCACCTGCAGAAGCAATTTGTATCTTAACTGCTTCCTGAGCGTTGATCCACATATTTCTGCATCCAAGCACGGATACAATATTTGTACCATTCATGATTTTGCGGAATGATTCATCCTGTAAGATGGCAGATGCCGGCAGAGAAGGAGACAAAAACCACGGCTGGTATCCAAAAATAATCAGGTCATACCGTTCTCTTTCAAAGTGCAGCGGTTTGATGGGAACGGGTTTTTCCAAGACCGTTTCGGGCATCGCATCAAAGAATTTTGCGCTTGTCCATGGAAAAGGGAATGGTGTTTCGGGTTCAACTTTTACCCATTCTATTATGCTGTCAGTAAATGGTTTACAGAAATTTTGGAGGATTTCGGTAAGCTGTCCTGATTGGGAATAATGTATAACTAAGATGTTTTGTGCCATAGTTAATCGTGGATCTTAGCAAAGTGTTTAACCTTTTGCACTTACAAATTTAACAAGGTTTTGTTTCTAAACTACTTTTTTATGCTCTTTTGAATTGGCGATTCGGTGATTTTAGCTGTGAATTCTTAAAAAGTTATGATTAATTTTGCCACTCATGGATTCAAGTCTGGTATCAATCACAAGCATAAACGGTTGCGTAATTATTCCCACCTACAATAATGAGCGAACTTTGGAACGCGTTATCCGCGAAGTGCTGGAATATGTTCCTGCCGAATGTGTAATTATTGTAAATGACGGTGCTACAGATTCTACACCCGAAATTTTGAAAGCTTTTGAGAATGAGGTGACCATTCTGATGAATGAAGTGAACAAGGGAAAGGGTTATTCGCTTCGAAAGGCCTTTAAATTTGCAAAGGAAAAAGGATATGAAAATGCGTTGACGATTGATTCTGACGGACAACATTACCCGAGCGATATCCCCGTATTGATAGAACAGGCCCTTCTGTGCCCCGGAGCAGTTATTATGGGATCCAGGAACATGGAGCAGGAAGGGGTCCCTCAAAAAAGTTCGTTCGGGAATAAATTCTCCAATTTTTGGTTCAAAGTTGAAACCTGGATCACTTTACCGGATACCCAAACGGGATTCCGTATTTATCCGTTGAAACCGTTAAAGAAGATTTGGCTATTTACCAATAAATTCGAATTGGAAATAGAAGTCATTGTGAAATTGGCTTGGCGCTTCGTACCTTTTGTCGCGGTTCCCATACAGGTCAAATATGATCCTTCGGAGCGGGTTTCCCATTTTAGGCCGGCGCGTGATTTTACTCGAATCAGTATTCTGAATACGTTTTTGGTTCTTACCGCTTTGATTTGGTACTATCCCCGCAAATTATTTTCCGTCCGTACCTGGAATGTTATCAAGCATGAAGCAATCAAACCTGAAGAATCAAATTTCAGGAAAGCGCTTTCCATTGGATTTGGTTTTTTTATGGGGATCGTTCCGCTTTGGGGTTTTCAATTGCTGATTGGAATTCCACTTGCTATTTTGTTCCGGATGAATAAAGTATTGTTTATTGCTGCAGCCAATATTTCCATTCCGCCTATGATCCCGTTTATTATTTATGGAAGTTTCATTTGCGGACAATTATTCCTGACAGGAACAACAAATACCGCTCAATTAACAGATTTAAGCCTGGAAGCAATCCGGAAAAATGTTTACCAATATGCAATCGGGGCGTGTATTTTTGCAATTATAGCCTTTATTGCTTCCTTTTTGGTAAGTTTTACCCTGCTGAAGATTTTCCGGAAAGAACCGAAGAAGGAAATCGTGTAGATGCTAAACATGTTGCGCAACGAAATAAGCAGGAGTTTTTTATTCTATCAAAGGGTATCCAAAATTATTTGAAAACAATCTTCTCCGGTTTGCGCATNNCGTAATTTTGCCTTGCAATCTTCGATAATCTGGTTCATTACCGGGTGATGTTCTATCCTGTTTTCAAGAAGGATCGTAATAGTGTCATGACCCAGGTAATCTTTCGCAACCTCAATTTTGTAGCAGGCGACCTCTGATCGGCTGTCGAATATTTCATAGATCGAAGGGGGGAAAATAGTGGTTCCCTTAAACTTGATCATTTGGTTCTTGCGGCCTAAAATAGGTCCGATGCGTGGAGATATTCTTCCACACCTGCAGGCCTCCCGATAGATTCGGGCAACGTCACCGGTTTTATAGCGTATCAACGGAGTTCCTTCAGTTCCCAAAGTCGTGATAACAATTTCTCCTTTTTCGCCGTGAGGAACCTCTTTTCCTTCTTCGTCCAATACTTCCAGGTAAATCAGATCTTGATTCAAATGACCACCCTGGTGTGCGGTACATTCCGTAAATGCAGCTCCCATTTCCGTAGAGGCATAGGTAGAGAACAATTCAATGTTCCAATCTGCATGAATTCGTTTTGCCAATACATTCTCGGAAAGATCGTCCTCGCGAATAGGTTCTCCGATACAGATTGCTGCACGAACCGAGGTTTGATTGATGTCAATGCCGTTTTGCTTCGCATAATCGATTAGATTCACTAAGAAACTCGGGACTGCGATCAGGATAGTCGGTTTGTTCTCCAAAATAGAATTCCATTGCAATGCCGGAACTCCGGGCCCAATGCGGATCATTCCTGCGTTCAGTTCCTGAACACCTAAATAATAAGCCAGCCCGGCCATGAATTGCTTGTCGATGGTTGTCATCAACTGGAAAAGATCCCCGGCCTTTGCACCTGTCAGTTCAAAAGATTCTTTTTCGTTTTTCGCCAAACGAACCAAATCTTTCTTTGTAAGATAGATTGTTACGGGTTTTCCGGAAGTGCCTGAAGTCGTTACATATTCAGCTACCTGGTGCGAAGCGACGCACAAAAAATCGCGGTTATTTTGCGACAGATCTTCTTTCGTTGTGAAGGGAAGTGCTTTAAAAGCTTCCCAACTTAAGGGGCCCAGCGCATTTTTTGAAAAATGTCTTTGGTAAAACGGGGCATGATTTACCGCATAGCGAATCGTTTTACCTACTTGTTCAAGGATCTTGCTACTTTCCATTTTTTCGACATTCTTTGATCAAATTTCGCAATTCTTCTTCAATTTGAGGTGATGCAACGTGTTTTGTAAGCGCAACCTGGTAGTAATGAATAGCCTTTTTATATTGCTTCTTCTTTTGGAAATACTTTCCTAATTGCTCATAAGTAACATAAGACTCCGAATTGTTCGCAATGAAATTGTCAACCTCATTTGCTGAGAGATTCAAAGGTTTATCAAACATCAGGTAAGCAGTGATTTGCTGTTTAACGAGTTTAAATGCCTTGAATTTGCTGTACGCTCCGGAAGTTAGGAACGGATCCCGTGAAATGGTGTCTACCAGCTGAATGTGTTTGGTCTTGAATGTTTTTGTCAGATCATAGCCCAGGAAAGTTCCCAATTGATAATCCGAGCTGGAGATATAGTACATTTTGCTTTCAGGCTGCATGACTACGCTATGATGCGCCTGCAGTTGGTTAATAGCTCGCGGGTTCCCCATTCCGATTGTATCTCCGGATTTCGGATTCAAGTAACCATACTGATCTCTCAGAATAGAAGCTGCGTCATTACGATCCAGTGAGGTTGATCCTCTGAGTAATTGCTGCATGCGGTCAAAACGGTATTTGGAATCACTGTTTGCGATGTTCTTCATATTTGCGTCGTCTTTTTTGAAAACATCTGATTGATAGTGATTGGCACAAACCAGGACATCCGTTTTACTTTCATAAATACCTAATTTTTTAGGTGATTTTTCAATCAGGACCGCTTTTCCGTCTTCAGCAGAGGAAACCATGAGTGTTTCGGAAACAAAGGTGTGCCGTTTTTTAGCAATGGCCACTGCTTCGTCGATGTTTTTTGCATATTGCAGGATTTCGCGTGCCAGCAGGGATATAGGCATTTTTGAGCTGGTTGGCAAATCGGATTTGGAAGCATTGATCGTTACTGTCAAGCCTTTTTCGTTCATACCGGATGCTACACCTGTAAATCCCGCCCAGGAATAGGACGTGAACTTGTAGCCTTTGCTCGGATTCACAAAAATAATCAATTTGTTCTTCGCGAAATCATCACCCACATAGAAATCAAAATTCCTTCCGACCAACAATTCTTTATCGGCACTTTTCTGCCCTTTTACTGCAAAAGAAGTACAGCCGACTACGCTGTAATCATT
>DJFP01000212.1 GCA_002432565.1 Flavobacteriales bacterium UBA5869 | reverse complement strand
TTAACCGAGACGCCCCTACTTTTTTTTTCATTCTTTTATTTCAACGGAAGCGGTTTCGCTACAGCTTCGTCAAATTTGGCTTGTTCTTTCACAGGAACTTTGCGGAATGTTAAGTACAGTCCAATCAAAATAAACGGGATACTCAGCAATTGCCCGGTATTCAATGCCCAAACATCGTCGCGCTGTGTTTGTCCTACTTTGATAAACTCAATCACAAAGCGCGCTGTCCAGATCAGGATCATAAACATCCCGAACAACCTTCCCGGAATTGCTTTTGCATTTGTTTTCCAGTACATTCTCATCAACACGATGAATGAGAACAAATACGTGATGGATTCATACAACTGTGCCGGATGGCGCGGAATCGGATTTCCATTAGCATCAAAGTATTCCGTGGCATTGTAAAACTTAAAGCCCCATGGAAGGTCCGTCGGCGTACCGATAATTTCATGATTTACCAGGTTCCCCAAGCGAATAAAGCATCCTGCAATAGCAATCGGAGCTACAATCCGGTCCAAAATCCACAACATCGGCCGGTGGACAACACTTCTAGAGTACACATAAAGCATCACCAGGATCATTATGGCTGCACCATGGCTCGCTAATCCACCTTCCCAAACTCTTAAAATCGACATCGGATGGGAAAAATACCCTTCTTCAATCAATCTTCCGCTGGAATCAAATGTATCCCAATACGGCCCGTAGAACAAAACGTGGCCCAAACGAGCACCGATGACTGTTGCCGGAACAACATACAACAATAATTTATCGAGGTACTTATCGGAGATCCCCTCGGATTTAAACATTTTTTTGATCATGTAATATCCGAAGATCATTCCTCCTACGAACAACAATCCGTATAAGTTCGGGGTAGACCATCCGTCGATAAGTTGCGAGTCTACTTTCCAGTCAATTACTAATTCCACGTGTTTGATTTTGTTGGTCGAAGATACGGATTTTATTGTTTCGAAGATTAACCGGCCTCATTGTTCTTTGCCGCCTCCCTGTCGTTAGACCAGGTAATTCATCGGGTTAATCAAATACATCGGACTCATCTTTCAACTCCATTGCATTATAGAACAACCTCAGTTAATTCTACTCGTACGTTTTCCACATTTTTTTCTTTTGAAAAAAAAAAGCAGCAAACTACCCCGTATATCCGATTCTTCCTCGTTCCGTTTTGATTGGCTCCAACTTCACCAGGTAATTCAAAGCTTCAAAAACGTCTTCGAATTGTTTATTAAACCGNNATGGAAACAAATACACGCACGATCTGAATATTTACACGAATAGCCGTTCGACTTTTCAATACACTTGACAGCATCGCAACCCCTTGCTCTGTGAATGCGAAAGGTTTCGCTCCTCCCAAATAACTTTTAGATGGTATCACAAATTGTGATACCATCTGTTCTATTTCTTCTGTTGAGAGTTCAAACATAAAATCTTCCGGGAACCTCTCCATATTTCTGCGAACAGCTTGTTTCAAAACCCTGGTTTCAACTTCATAAAGCAAGGCCAAATCGCTATCTAACATTACTTGCTTACCCCGAATAGTTTGGATTTTTGTACGAATCGTGTCTATGGTCATTTTTCGTGTTTCTTATATAAGTTAACGAAAAAATTGATTTATACAAAACAATTTCAATGGAAACCTGAAGTCTATTCCGGGCAAATGTCAATGTCCGATTACACCTGCCCAAAGGCAATTATCTACCCGTTTAGCCTCCTAAACAAATGTTCAGATCTTCCTTTTTTAAAAATTTTATTGCTGTTATCCTGTCCTTTTCTCAGGGCTTTCTGTTCTTCTAACGGAAGGTGAATAATCTCCTGGCACTCCGGCGTACAGCAATTTTCGTATTTCGCGTTACATTTTTCACATTGAATGAACAGCAAATGACAAGCTTCGTTTGCGCAGTTCACATGCACATCTGCCGGCTCTCCGCACTGATGGCAGCTTGAAACAACATCATCTGTAATCCGTTCTCCGCGTCGTTCATCAAACACGAAGTTTTTCCCTACGAAACGATTTTCGAGACCTTTCTCCTTGCATTCGTTCGCATATTTAATGATTCCACCTTCCAGCTGATGGACATTTTTGAATCCACGGTGTTTGAACCAGGCAGAAGCTTTTTCACAGCGAATGCCACCGGTGCAGTACATCACGATATTTTTATCCTCGTTCCCTTTCAAATAGGTTTCTTCGATAATAGGCAGGGATTCACGGAATGTATCCACATCCGGAAGGATTGCACCTTTGAAATGACCAACTTCGTGTTCGTAATGATTTCGGAAATCGATCAGGATCGTATCCGGGTCCTGCGTCAGTTCATTGAACTCTTCTGCCTTCAAATGCTTCCCGATATTGGTAACATCAAACGTATTATCGCTCAAACCGTCTGCTAAAATCTTATTACGCACTTTTACTTTCAGTTTCAGAAACGGGAATTCTGCCCCCTCTTCCTCTACTGCAATATTTAACCGCACACCGTCCAGGAAATCAATCGAATACAATTCCGAGCGAAAATCATTCAACCGGTTAACCGGCACGGAAATTTGAGCATTGATCCCTTCATTCGCGACGTAAATACGCCCTACCACTTGGCAGCTATCCAATAATTGGTATAAGTAATCTCTGAAAATTTGAGGATTGGCAATTTTTGCATATTTGTAGAAAGAGATCGTCACAAACTCGTGACCGGCCTCGCGCAATTTTTGCTCCAATTCCTCTTTACTAAATGTGTTCCACAGTTGCATGCTATGTTTGTTTTTGTAAAAAGTCGNNGACTTCAGGATATTAAGACTTCAAACTTTTTTACAAAAAATGAAAACTCTGATTTACCGAAATAAACCAGAGTTTCCAACTTTAAACCTAACCCCCTAAATCTATCCGGTCAATTAACCGGGCTAAAACACACTACTGCAGCATGAAACTGCAACTATTCAAATCACATACGAATGAAAGTTTGTTTTGGATTTCGGGGAAATAAAAAACACAGTAGGCGCGCGATTAATCGCGCGCCTACTGTGTTAAAACTATGTTTTCCGCTTTTGCTTCTTAGCTGCCGGGAACAAAATATTATTCAGGATCAACCGGTACCCCGGCGAGTTCGGGTGCAGATTCAAATCGGTTGGCGGATCCCCTACTCTGTGCTGAAAATCTTCGGGATCGTGCCCCCCGTAAAACGTCCAGGTTCCCTGACCCAATTCGCCATGAATGTAACGAGCAGTGTTCAAAGCCTTGTTCTCACCCATTACCAATACATTTGATTTAATCAAATCACGTCGAAAATCTGTTGTCTGCCCCATGAAACCATCAATCACATCGGTATGACATTGTGTTAGCATTGCCGGAACAACATCCCATTTAGCTGAAAAATCAAACAAAGTAAACTTATCCTGGCTTGCCGGTAAACGATGCATCTCTGTCCCATCGATATTTGAATATTCATAAACCATCGGATCTTGTATCAGGATAAAATCCTTGAAGGCAAAGGTCATGTTATAATCCAGTTCATTCTGACAATTCGGGTCTCTTGGATCTCCGTCAAACATACGTTCGCAAATATCCGTTTCGTGAGCTGCAAGTGCAATATCAAAGCTGTCGGTTCCGCTGCACATGGTAAATAAAAACCCACCACCCATTACAAAATTCCGCAGGTTATTTGCTACCGCGAGTTTTAACTGGGAAACTTTCGAAAAACCTAAGTTAGCTGCATCTCTTTCTGCATCTGCAACCTGGTTAATATACCAGGCTTCGCGGTGAAAGGAAGCATAAAACTTACCATATTGACCTGTAAAATCCTCGTGATGCAAGTGCAGCCAGTCATACTTCGGAAGAACTCCCATCACGATAGCCGAATCATAGATCTTATCATAAGGTATTTCGGCATAATCCAGGACCATCGTCACCGCATCATCCCAGGGAAGAGAGCTATTCGGCGTGTAAACTGCTATTTTGGGTGCCTTTTCCAGTTGAACAATTTCCATATTCACTTCGGGATTAGCAATCTCCGTGCGGATTGCATTTACCTGGCCATCAGCAACAATTTCATAACTCACTCCGCGGATAATTAATTCCTCCTCAATAGTCTGTAAATGCGGGAATAAGAAAGATCCGCCGCGATAGTTCAACAGCCATTCCATCACAACACCATTTTCAAGCACCCAGAAAGAAACTCCGTATGCTTTTAAATGATTGGTTTGTCTGTCATCCATCGGAACGAGGATCGAAGAAGCCGAAGCAGTTTTTACAACGATCAAAAATGCGATTGCCAGGAAAAATCTCATAATATGCTTGTGATAGACCCTAAATTTAATTCAAAAAAGAAATAACGCCGTATTTACAACATAAATTGTGAATCAACCTGTTAAAAAGGTGTTTCGTCCGGACCGTTAAAATCTTCATCCGGAACATTGTTCATATTACTTCCCAAAGTAATTGTTCTCGGTGCCTCGTCAAATCCACGGTTCATAGACATTCCGGCACTCATTGAAGTCGGATTAAAATCACCTCCTCCGGAATTGTACTGATCTTCCATATTTTCGAAACGTGCATATTTCCCAACGAAACGCATCCGCACATTCTCCAAACCACCATTTCGGTGTTTTGCAATAATGATCTCACCGACACCCTCGTTGGATGAACCATCCTCAGCAGTAGTGATCCCGTAATATTCCGGCCGGTACAAGAACCCAACAATATCGGCATCCTGCTCGATCGCTCCTGATTCACGAAGATCCGAAAGCACGGGGCGTTTGTCCCCTCCGCGGGTTTCCACTGAACGTGAAAGCTGGGAAAGCGCAATGATCGGAACGTTCAATTCTTTAGCAATTTCTTTGATGGAACGGGAAATTGTTGAAATTTCCTGTTCCCGGTTACCGGTTCCTTTTCCACCACCGGCCGACATCAGCTGCAAGTAATCGATAATTACCATTTGGATATCGTACTGCATTTTCAATCGGCGGCATTTTGCCCGTAAATCGAAGACGCTCAAACCGGGAGTATCATCAATATAAATAGGTGCTTCAGCAAGTTTCGTCACACGCGTATACAGCTGCTGGAATTCATATTCCTCCAGTTTTCCTTTTCTCAGTTTCTCTGCGGAAATCATACTTTCTGCCGAGATCAAACGTTTCACCAGCTGCACGGAAGACATCTCCAGGGAGAATATCGCTACCCCCATATTGAAATCAACAGCGGTATTTCGCGCCATGGACAATACGAATGCGGTTTTTCCCATTGCCGGACGTGCCGCAATTACAATCATATCGGAGCGCTGCCACCCGGAAGTCAATTCATCCAGCTTGCGGAAACCGGTTGGAACTCCCGAAAGTCCGTCGCTGTTTTTAGCTGCCTGTTCAATTTCCTTGATAGCTTCACTCACCACAATATTCATGGTTGAAACCGTTTTCTTCATGTTGTTTTCGGCAATCCCGAACAAAGCTCCTTCGGCCTTGGTCAGCAATTCAAAAACGTCTGTTGTTTCATCATAAGCATCCCTCAATGTCTCCGAGCACATGCGGATAACTTCCCGCTGAATGTACTTTTGAGCAATGATCCGTGCATGATACTCAATGTGTGCAACCGAACCCACCCGCTGCGTGAGGGAAGAGAGATAAACCACTCCGCCGGCAGCTTCAAGCTCACCGTTCTGCTTCAGTTTATCGGCAACCGTTAATAAGTCAATCGGATTGGAAGTTCCGAATAATTCACGGATTGCTCCATAGATGTAAGTATGCTTCGGATCATAAAAACTTTCCGCCGACAACATATCAATGGTATCGGTGACGGCGTTTTTATCCAGCATCATTGCTCCGAGAACGGCTTGTTCTACATCAATTGCCTGGGGTGGAATTTTCCCCATTTCATTTGCAAGCGGTAAAATAGTATTCTTGGTACGAGCTCCTACCCTACGGGAATTGTTCGGCTGTTGTTCTTCCATTGAACAAAGATACGGAATCAAAAGCAGGCTTCAGATCGAAATCAAAATAATTAGTTACGAAGAGGTAATTAACAGGTTATAAACATCGTCTAATTTCTCAGATGAAACCAACCAAAAAAGTCCCCTCAGTTAAACCGAAAGGACTTTCCAAACCAATAACAGGCTTCGAGACTAGAATCTGTAACCCAGTGTTAGCTGAAGCCATTGATTTTTATAGCGTGGAGCGGATGAGGAACCATCGCCATGGTTCGTTTGAAAATCCCATCCTGCTCTCGGAGACACCACAAAGTGGTTTACGTTAACATCAAAACCGACTACTGCTCCAAGCGTGTTTCGGCGAATATCTGTATCGAAATCACGGAATTCAGTAGTGGAAGAAGATCCTGTTGTAAAATTATCTTCCTGGCTCATTAAAAAAGAGTATTGCGGACCTGCAACGATCGAAAATGCCGGAAACGGCTTAAAAGTAAACAGGATTGGTACGTCCAGATAGTTCGTTGTACGCTTGAAGGCATATTCCTGGCCAAGAATTGAACCCGAACCCTGGAACCCTTTTTGAGAGAATAAAACCTCCGGCTGAACTCCTAAGAATTTCCCGATCGGAATGTGCAAGAAAGCACCTCCTGCAAAACCTGCTTTCCCGTTTGCCTCAAAATCATTATCCCGTTCATCCCAAACGTTGGAGTAGTTAGCACCGGCTTTTAAACCGAATTTCAAATTCCCCCTGTAATCTTCCTGCGCATTCAAATTCATCCCGAATAGTGATATGCATGCTATCAGCATTGTCGTAAGCTTTTTCATGTTTCAATTTTTTAATCCGTTTGAAACACGAAAGGCCAAATCCATGCCCGTGAAGGACAAATGCACTCTTAAAAAAACTTAAACATCATCCAGTAAAAGGATTCAGAAGGACGATCGAAAAACCGGGATTGTGCCAAATAGAATAATTCGTTTCATTTTGGAAAAAGCGCATTTCATTTTGGAAACTGTTTGTCACAAAAAAACGTAGGCATGTGATTAATCACGTGCCTACGTTTTAAATATTAGCGTTTTATTATAGCGCCAATTCCAACCCAACCGGACAATGATCGGATCCCATGATCTCATTGTGGATCGTTGCTGCTTTGAGATTTGGAACAAATGCTTCGGAAACTAAGAAATAGTCAATCCGCCAGCCTACGTTCTTCTCTCTTGCTCCACCGCGGTAGCTCCACCAGCTATATTTGATTTCATCACCGTTCAATACACGCCAGGAATCAACCAGTCCGCTTCCTACAAAAGCATCCATTCCATCAATTTCTTCCTGCATAAATCCGGCTGATTTATTGTAATTCGCTTTCGGGCGCGCCAAATCAATTGCTTTGTGAGCCACGTTGAAATCTCCGCAAACAATAACGGGCTTTTTCGCCTCCAGGTTTTTCAAATAAATCAGAAAATCTGCATCCCACGCCTGACGATAAGGCAAACGCAACAATTCACTTCCAGAATTCGGCACGTAAACGGTGATCAGGTAAAACTGATCGTATTCCGCACAAATCACGCGCCCTTCCTCATCATGCTCAGCGACTCCCATGTCGTAAACCACCGAGATCGGTTCCATCTTTGAAATAATTGCTGTCCCGGAATATCCTTTTCTTCCCGCCTCATTGGCATACACAAACGGATACCCCAAAGGCCTTACCGTTTCCATTACTTGTTCTACAGTAGCTTTTGTCTCCTGCAGACAAATAACATCTGCATTTACCTGCTGCATATCGGTGATAAATGATTTTCCGGCTATTGCACGGATTCCGTTCACATTAAAGGACAATAATTTCATAAGTGAAAAAGTTCAAAGAGTTTAAATGTTTAAGAACATCTTAAGACCATAAAAATAGAATTTTGTTGATTGATTTTCGATGAAAACTAAAAAAACAATCATAGGATTCATTTCAAGGCATTGCCCGATCCTAAATTGCCATTATTTTTACAGTATGAAAGGATTTGATCAGCAAACACTTCACGATTTAGAATTTAACCAAATCCGGGAATGGCTCGCTGCATTCAGTATTGGAGCAACTGCTCAAAAAAGATTGGAAGGCCTGTCGCCGAATAATGATTTCGATGCGATCGAATTTGAACTGCTCCGATTGAACGAATTCAAACGCATTCGTGTGGAAGGAGAATCTTTCCCGGCGCTTGACTTCGAAGAATTGCTGGCTGAGATTAAGCTGCTTCCTATTCACAATGCAGTACTTCAGCAGGAAGGCTTTGTTCGCATTACACGCGCTTCCGAACTGGTGAACAACATGCTGCATTTCTTCGACAAGCGCTCGCAGGATTTCCCAAACCTTTTCGCGTTGCTGAAAAACGTCTATTTTACCCGGGAATTAATCGAAGCCATTGAAAAAGTATTTGACCGCAGAGGCCAGATCAAAGACGATGCTTCTCCGGAATTATACGCAATCCGACAACAAATTGCCAAACTCCGTAACCAAATTAACCGCAATTTCGACAAGGAAATGCGCCGTTACCTGAAAGAAGGATTACTCGGCGATACGAAAGAAGCCTTCATCAATGAACGACGAGTTCTAACCGTCCAATCCAGTCACAAACGCAAGATCGGCGGAATGGTAGTCGGTTCGTCCAAAACCGGAAGTTTGACCTTCATTGAACCGGCGATCAATATTCCTTTGAATAACGAACTGGAAATGTCCCTGGACGATGAACGGAAAGAAATTTTCCGCATCCTGCAGGAGTTAACCCGGGAAATTGCACATCACCTGCCTTTGATTGAGGCTTACCAGGAATTATTAGTGGAATTCGACTTCATCAATGCAAAAACCAAACTCGCACTTGACCTGGATGCAAACCTGCCGGGAATCGTGCGAAATACCCGGATAGAATTAATCGACGCCTACCACCCGATTCTTTGGAAAACCAATAAAGCCATTGGAAAAGCAACACTTCCGCAGAGCCTGATCCTGGATGCTAACAGCAGAATGCTCGTTATTTCAGGTCCGAACGCGGGAGGTAAATCCATTACACTGAAAACAATCGGGTTGTTGCAGATTATGCTTCAGGCCGGCTTGTTAATCCCTGTTCATGAGAACAGCAAATTCTGTTTCTTCCAGCAGGTACTGACCGACATCGGAGACAATCAGTCTATTGAAAACGAACTGAGTACGTATTCCTACCGTTTGAAGCGCATGAAATTCTTCCTGAAGGTTTCCAACCGAAGAACATTATTATTGTTGGACGAATTCGGAACGGGATCTGACCCGGAACTGGGCGGGGCGTTGGCAGAAGTATTTTTCGAGGAATTATACAAACGAAAATCTTACGGAGTAATCACTACGCATTACGCCAATATCAAACTGAAAGCTGACCGGCTGCCGAATGCGGTAAACGGATGCATGCTTTTCAATACCGAGACATTAGAACCCTTGTACCGCTTCTCCATGGGACAACCGGGAAGTTCTTTCACTTTTGAAGTCGCTCAAATGAACGGAATCCCAATGGATTTGATTGAACAAGCCAAAGGCAAACTGGACCAGAACCGCGTGAAGATGGACCATTTGCTCAATGAGCTCAACAAAGAAAAAATGTACCTGCAGCGTTTGAACAAGGAACACATCGAAGCCCAGGAACTGGCAAATAATGCCCGCATGGAATTCATTGAAAAGAAAGAACGGATCGATGAACGCCTGCGCAATCAACAGGAATTAGCGGAGAAAAACAACCTGTTCATTAATTCGGGCAAGAAAATGAAATCTTTCATTGACCGTTATCAGACACGCACCCGGAAGAAAGACGCCAACAATCCATTAATGGAAGACGTGCGCAAATACCTCATGGTGGAGAAGTCCAAAATTGAGGAAGCAAAACGAAAAGTTGAATTAATAAAAGCGCAGGCCAAACCCCAAAAACCGGTTGCTAAAAAACGCAAAACACAAAAACCTGAAGAAGACACTTATCAAAGGGATAAAATTGTAGTCGGCTCAACAGTGAAAATGATCGAAACCAAACAAAGCGGTACGGTAGAAGAAATCAAAGGACACATTTTAACGGTTGCTTTCGGGTTTATGCGCTTAAAAGTAGAACGGGAAAAATTAATGTGGATTAAATAATGTTCAAAAGTTAAAACGGTTCAAACGTTCATTTTTTGATTAAAGTTCTAATCTTTGAACTCTTTTGATTCCGATAGCTATCGGAACTTTTGAACTCAATAAAAAAATAACTATGCCAACTAAAAATCAATACTACTTAGGACAATCAAGCATTCTAAACAGTTTACTTTTCCTGGAACGATTTGCTTTCTACGGGTTACAAACCTTTACCTACAGCTACCTCATCAGCGAGTCCATGAATTTATATGGTGATGATGCTAATGAGCTGTTGCTCACATTTGCTTCTGCGTTATTGTTTGCACGTATTTTCGGCGGATTGATCGTAGACTTTTTACTCGGCCCTAAAGTCGCAATTATTGTTAGTTCTGCGCTCCAGATATTCGGAATTCTGCTATTCATGAAAGAAACGCTGGGGATGTTCTATCTGGGAATGTTTGTCTTCATTGTAGGGCAATGCATTTTCTCACCGGCTATCTTAAAATCGATAGGGACGGTTTATTCCGATCGGAAACAGAAAATGGACGGAGCAATGACCTTGAGCATTTTCGCTATTAATCTCGGATCCTTTCTTGCGCCAAGAGCATTCCGTTACCTGGAATTAGCCGAAACCTTCAAAAGCGGGTTCACCACCTGTATTATCTGCTTCCTGATTATTATCGGACTGTGTTTCCTTATCAAGAAACCGCAGGAACCTGCTGATGAAATCCGCGCAAACCAGGAGTTTGGAAGCCGTATCAACGAGGTCATCTTTCTTTCCATTTTAGGCCTGTTCGTTTACTGGCTGTTCGAAACACTTTTGAACCGTACCATGGAGAATTTTAATTACAGCGGATTCAGATCTTCCGACAACAGTTTATTCGTAAGTATGATACCGGCCCTCATCCCTATGATTGGCTACCTGATTTTCGGAATTGTATGGAACCGTTTCAAGTTCTCTCCGCTTTTAAAAATCAGTATCGGGTTCGGAGCTGCCACCATTTCCATCCTCGCGGCAATCATTACTATGTCGAACAGTCAAACCGATGACCCCAAGTTCATGACCGCTTTTTTGTGTTTGAATTTTATCGGAGAAATTTTAATCGTGCCGATCTTTTTAAGCCTGATACTTCAGTATTCCCCTAAGAAATTAATGGGAACCTATTCGGGAGCAGCACTGGCAATGTATGGTTTCCTTTCTATGTTTATCGGGAATAAGATTTACGAAGCAATAGGCGACGGGAATTACGCGATAACAACTATCGTTGCAGGAGCTGGCTTCTTCTTCAGCGCCCTCACAATGCTCATTATCTTTCTGCTTAGCCGTAAAAAAGATGTTGCACACGCTCATTTGGATGAATTCTAAAGAATGGTTCAATGGAAAATGGAAAAGTATTTAAAGGAAACATTTGAATGACCAAAAAAAATAAAACCCCGTCTTGAAAGAGATCGTGCCAATTTATTTCAAGACAGGGCATTTATTATATACTGAAAGGTTTTAAACCTTATCAATCATATGAAACTTTACACTATAAAAGTGTACATGTTTTCACAATAGAACCATCCGTTTCGTAACCATCACAGGTTTTTTTCGCGTCATCCAACGATGAATTTTTAATGGTCTTGTGTTCTGTGATAGTTGTACTACCCGTATCCTGGTAAGTACACTCACAATCATAATCCTTCTTACACGATGCCAGGCCCAACAATGCCATTGCTGAAACTCCCAAAACTAACTTTTTCATAATTTCTGTTTTTAGTTTCTAATTCCTAATTAAGATAATTCGAATAGAAAGGCGAAAAAATCAACGTTTGTTAAAAAAGAATCGGGATAATTCAAAAAAAGATCAAAAACAGACAGTTTAAAAACAGCACTACTCCCCTAAACGCAAGTGAATCCCAGCCAATGAACTAAAAACTGTTTTCCTCACATTTACCGGCGGCGCACTGTCATAATAGATGTTAAATTCAAAACGCATGTCCAATCTTTTGGTGATCGCCTGGCCGATTGTGTACTGTCCGGAGAAGCGAAAATCATTAAAACGGTCCCATCTTGGCTGGTAATAAGTAGTAGCTGAAAAGCTGAACCCTGTTTTGGTACGAATAAACCAACTCAGGTAATTACTCCAGCGCATATTGTCATTAATAACACCATCTTCCGTTAATTCTTCGTATTCCCAGAAAGTGGAGGTTCCCACAAAAAAGCGTACGTTGTTTGTATCGATAAACTTCCAGCGCGGACCGGTCCCCATCAAATACCTGACACGTTGGTTCAACAGCTGGTTGTATTGAATCTGAGTATAAGCTTCCCATTTCCACGGGCTGTATTTAATCCGCCTCGCATACCGGAAGTGGGCCATCCCGGAATTGGCATAGGTTGTTTTATTAGATGCCGCATAATTCAGGTCAGTAATTATCAGGTAATGATTTTTACGGTTTTTGTATTGCACCCTTGGGCGGAAATTCCCCGAATACAAGATATCCGGTGAGTTTTGAGTAACGGAAAACCCTGCATCCAAAGCACCGCTCCAACCGGAAGTATCTTCGTAAATACGCCGGTTCTCAATATTTACAATTTGCGCGTGTAATCGATAAATACACCCTGCCAATAAACAAAATAAAACAATGAATCTCATTATTTAGGAGCAACACGGTACATAAATATAGCCAGGACACCAAAGATAATATTCGGGAGCCATACTGCTACAACCGGAGGAAAACCAACCGTTGTAGCCGCAACTGTTGTAACTTTCATGGCGAAAATATAGATGAATACAAACAGCAAACCGATTGCAATATTCACACCGATACCGCCGCGTTTCTTCCTGCTCGAAACACTCACCCCGATCAAAGTCAGGACATAAGTTGCACAGGGATAACTGGTACGTTGGTAAAGTTCTATTTCAAAACTCGGTGTATTGGCATTTCCTTTCTCCCGTTCCTTTTTAATAAATGCCTTTAATTCGGTATAGGTCATCGCTTCGGCAATATTATCCCGGATAGCCATATCTTCGATCTTATAAGGTAGAATTGTATCCTTATTGTGTTTTTCGATCAAGTCCATTTTTTGATTCACCACCTGATCTTTAAACGGAAGTGTATCATTAAAGCTGATCACCCGCTCGAACACGTCGACCAAATGCCAGTTCGATGAATCTGGTGCAACGGTTGCCGTTCGCGCTTTTAAAAAGTGAAGCAGGCGGTTGTGCCTATCGTATTTTTCAATGACAAAATCATTGATTATATTCTCGTGAGAATTATAACTCGCATAATGAACCAGCTCATTTCCAGGGAATTCCGCATGGTAATTTTCCACCAATAAACGGTCGCGGTAAAATGATTCCTCAAAGTCAAGACGGACCCGATTCGCTCTTGGCAGCACAAAGTGGTTCAACACCAAAGACATCAGCATCAGGATTGTTGCCGCAATCATATACGGACGGAGAATCCGGGTAAAAGGTCTTCCGCTGTTGAGCATCGGGATAATTTCCGCTTCCTGCGCCATTTTCGCTGTAAACCAGATCACAGAAATGAAAACGATCATGGACGAGAATGTATTTCCGTAGTAAAGCAGGAAATTGAAATAGTAATCAAAAATAATTGCCTTTAAAGGCGCCTGGTTACTGATGAACTCAGATAAACGCTCGGCAACATCGAAAACCATGGCCAAAAGCATGATAATCCCCAACATAAAAAAGAATGTTGTGAGAAATTTCCGAATGATATAGCGATCTAAGATCTTGAGCATTTAAATCCTTCTTCCCAGTTTTTTAACTTGTTCGTCCTTCCAGGCTCTGAAAGTCCCGTCCAGAATTCTTCTGCGGGCTTCCTTAACCAACGCCAAATAAAAGGCTAAATTGTGAATTGTCGCAATTTGAATTGCCAAATTTTCCTTTGCTTTGATCAAATGGTGCAAATATGCTTTTGTGTAAACCTGGTCTACATAAGCCGTGCCATTCGGGTCCAGGGGAGAAAAATCCATTTTCCACTTGTGATTTTTGATATTGATCGTTCCTTCGGAAGTAAACAACATTCCGTGGCGTGCATTGCGGGAAGGCATGACACAGTCAAACATATCTACTCCCATCGCAATGGATTCCAGAATATTTACAGGTGTTCCGACCCCCATCAAATAACGCGGCTTGTCCGTCGGGAGAATGGAGCATACCAAATCGGTCATGCTGTACATATCTTCATCCGGCTCCCCCACGGATAATCCTCCGATGGCATTTCCAACAGCACCTTGTTCTGCGATAAATTCCGCCGATTCCTTTCTCAAATCCGGGTAAACACTCCCCTGTACAATCGGGAATAAAGCCTGGGAATAACCGTATTTCGGCTCTGTCGAATCCATTTGGGTTATACAACGTTTCAACCAGCGGTGAGTCATGTGCATCGACCTTTTCGCATAATTGTAGTCGCAGGGATATGGTGTACACTCATCAAAAGCCATAATGATATCTGCCCCGATTGTGCGCTGAATATCGATCGCTCTTTCCGGCGAAAAGAAATGATAGCTTCCGTCGTGATGTGATTGAAAACGAACCCCTTCTTCGGTAATTTTACGGCTTGTAGCCAACGAATACACCTGGTAGCCGCCACTATCTGTTAAGATCGGCCTTTCCCAGCCAATGAACTGATGTAATCCTCCTGCCCCTTCAATGACTTCCAGTCCCGGACGCAGGTATAAATGAAAAGTATTCCCCAAAATAATCTGGGCTTCCACATCGTCCCGCAATTCCTGTTGATGAACGCCTTTTACTGTACCCTGAGTCCCAACAGGCATAAAGATCGGAGTTTCAATGGTTCCGTGATCCGTGTGGACCAATCCGGCTCTTGCTTTCGAATGTGGGTCGGTATGCTTCAGTTCAAAGTGCATAATTGTGTTGAAAAATAAACGCTGCAAAGATAAGGGGATTTCGGAAAGAGCCCCATCTTTGTATGCGAAGAAGAGACTTTAATGAAAATTATCCCCGAACTACAGGAACCAGGCGTATTTTATATCTTTTGGATTTTTGCAGGATTACTGCTTATTCAATTGCTTTATTCCATTTTCTTCTTCGGGAGACTGGCTTTTTGGAAAGGTAAGCCTGCCCAATCCAATTTACCTCCGGTATCGATCGTAATCGCTGCACGCAATGAATCCGATAATTTATACGAAAACCTTCCCAAAATCCTGGAACAGGACTACCCGGCTCCGTTTGAAGTGGTTGTGATTAACAATCAATCCATGGATGATTCGAGGTATTTATTGGATGCGCTGAGCCGGCAATACCCGAACCTCGTTGTAATGGAAGTGGAAAGAAGCAGACATTTGACTCCCAGTAAAAAATTCCCCTTGACTTTAGGGATCAAAAAAGCGCAATACGAGCACCTGGTACTAACGGATGCGGATTGCACTCCCGCAAGCGAATTCTGGCTGCGAAAAATGGCAGAACGTTTCAATGAGAAGAAACAGATCGTTTTAGGCTACGGTCCATACCGGAAGAAAAAAGGATTCCTGAATAAAATCATACGTTTTGACACGACTATGATTGCAGTGAATTACTTTTCCATGGCTATCAACAAAATCCCTTACATGGGAGTTGGCCGGAATATGGCTTACACAAAAGAGGTTTTTAAATCCACCAACGGGTTTAAGTCGCATTATTCCCTAATGTCGGGTGATGACGACCTGTTCATACAAGAAGCTGCAAGGAAAAGCAATTATACCATTCAATTGGATCCGGATTCGTTCCAATACAGCGAAGCGAAAGAAGACTGGGAATCGTTCGTGCTTCAAAAGTCGCGGCACTACACCACCTCTCCGCGATACAAGGTTTTCAAAAAAGCAATGTTAGGAATATATCCTGCCACCCTGATTTTGATGCTGATATCTTTCGTTCTTTTGATTTTACAAAGTGGATGGTGGATACATGCTCTGGCAGGTTTTGGTTTTGTAACAGCAATAAAATGGTGGCTTTTGGGACTTTGTTTTAAAAAGTTGAAATCCCCTGGATTTATTGCGCTACTGCCAGTTACGGACTTGGTATATGTTTTGATACTTCCATTTTTTTATTATTCAGCATTGCAAAAAAACTCTTCGAAATGGAAGTAGATCACTTATCGGACAAAGCACGCATAGATCTGGTTTTGGTAGACCAGGCAAGAAACGGCGACCAGGCTGCATATGCGCAATTGATGGACCGATACCGCGAATCTATTTATTTCATGATGATGAANNACCTGGCTTTTCAAAATCGCTTCCAATAACTGTATCGACTTTATTCGTAAAAAACGTATCAAGCTGACATCCATGGATACCGGATACACCAATGAAGACGGAGAAGCAGTGGGTATTGACGCTAAATCAGATACTCGGGATCCGGAGGAACACATCATTCACAACCAAAAAGTGAAGCACATGCGTCAGTTGGTTAGTAAACTGAAGCCACGCTACCGGGAGCTGATCGAAAAACGCTACTTTGAAGAATTGAGCTACGAAGAAATTGCCGAAGAATTAAATCTTCCTTTAGGAACCGTAAAAGCCCAATTATTCCGGGCACGTGACTTCCTGGCCCAAATGATGGAGCAGACAAAAGACGCGATTTAAACAAATGAATTCATAAATAGCTGGCACGCCGCATACTTGCTGTTTTTATAAAAATCCTTAAAACCCATAATTCTGTAACACCGAATCAAAAACCGATCGATAATTTAAAAGCTATGATCCTGGCAGAAACTATCGATTTGGATGCCTTTCCTGAAATGGCTGATTTGGTCTATGTATCGGTTTCCGATGCGGGAATTTCCCGCGTGCGAAACGGAGACACGTTTGAGTATTATTACGGCAGCAAGAAAGTAGATTCCGGAAAGCAGCTGGAACGCATTAAAGCGCTCGTCATTCCACCTGCCTGGGAGAATGTATGGATTTGTAAAGACGCGAACGGACATATTCAATGCACCGGAATAGATGCCCGTGGAAGAAAACAATACCGCTATCATGAACTGTGGCAGAAGTCGAGAAATGAATCGAAATTCCTGCGTTTAACTGATTTTGGAAATGCAATGAAAAAACTTCGCAAACAGATAGCGAGTGATTTGAGAAAAAAAACACTGAGCGAAGACAAGGTAATCGCTGCTGTTCTGGCTCTAATGGATGAAACACAGATCCGCGTTGGGAACAGCTGTTATGAAAAAACCAATAAATCTTACGGATTGACCACCCTGAAGGACAGACATGTAGAAATCTCGGGAGAAAAAATCCATTTTTCTTTTATCGGAAAAAAAGGAATCCATCACACCATTTCACTGCGCAACAAACAATTGGCGCGTATTGTCAAACAATGCCGCGACATTCCCGGCAAAGCACTTTTTCAATATTACGATCAGGCCGGAAACCGTCATACACTGGATTCGGGAAAAGTAAATACCTATATCCGGAAATATACCGGGGATTCGTTTACTACCAAAGATTTGCGTACCTGGTCGGCAAGTGTGTGTGCACTGAAAGGTTTCCTGAATTCAGACCCCATGGAAACTGAAACAGCCCGCAAGAAAAGAACAGTGGAAGTTCTGGACCTGGTCAGTGAACGACTTGGAAATACGCGGACTGTCTGCAAAAAATACTATGTTCATCCGGAAATCTTATCGCTTTACGAGAGCAGCAAGCTGGAAAAGCACACAAAGAGGATGCCCGCTTCCGATTCATGGCTCAGTTCAGAAGAAAAACTGCTGTTGAAGATCCTGAAGAAAACTACAAAAAAACCGTAGGGATGTCCCGGCTAATGCGGGACGGTCCTACGGTCAAAACTTGCATTTTTAATTTTCAATTATTCGTGGTGTTCGTCCTTATAGAATCCATCAACCATCTCTTTGTATTTCTCAAGGATTATTTTTCTTTTCAACTTCAGGGTCGGAGTTAATTCGCCTGTCGCAATTCCAAACTCGGTTGGAAGTAATCCAAACTTCTTGATTTTCTCCCAGCTTCCGTACCCTGCATTGATGCGGTCTACTTCTTTTTGAATGCGCGCAATCACATCCGGACTCTTCGCAATTTCTTCGTTGCTCGTTCCGATTTGCAGGTTCTTACGGTTTGCCCATTCTTTTACAAACGCGAATGCCGGAACAATCAATGCAGACGGGAATTTCTGTCCCTCACCCAAAACCATGATCTGCTCGATGAAACGTGANNACCTGAAGTTTTGAAAATCTCTTTTTTCCGATCAGTAATTTTCAGGAAGATCCCATCTTCGAAAGTTCCGATATCTCCTGTATGGAACCAGCCCTGGGAATCAATTGCTTCGGCTGTTTTATCTGGCAGATTGAAATAGCCTATCATCACGTTCGGACCTTTCACCAGAATCTCTCCGTCTTCGGCAATTTT
>DJFP01000188.1:14517-27574 GCA_002432565.1 Flavobacteriales bacterium UBA5869 | reverse complement strand
GTAAATTTTCCGAGTTTTTTCGTCGGTAAATAGAAGTTGAATGACAAGTCCTGGAAATTGGTGTTTGCATCACCGATCGGAATACCGATTTTTCCCAGGATATTCAGGGTCGAATAGCGGTAGTTGATCAGGTAGGAGCCTTCATAGCCTTTTTTGAACGGACCTTCGGTCGCTACATCCAAACCAAGGATTCCGAGCTGCACGGTGTATTCCCGTTTTTCGTTATTCCCTTTTCGAAGTCGCAGATCAAACACGCCGGAAAGTGCATTCCCGTATTCTGCGGCAAAAGCTCCTGTTGAGAAGTCGGAATTACTCATTAATTGAGCGCTTAAGATAGAGATCCCACCACCTGCTGTTCCCACATTCGAAAAATGGTTCGGGTTTGGAATTTCCACGCCTTCCATACGCCATAGTAAACCGTTCGGTGAGTTCCCGCGGATGGAAATATGATTATTCCCATCACCGGCTGTTACCACTCCGGCAAAAGAGGTTGCCATTCTTGCAGGGTCGTTTACCGCAGCGGCAAATTTCTGGGTTTCTTCCACAGAAAATGTTCTGGTACTGACGGTAGAAAGTTCATTCAGCGGACTGTTTTTGTCCGTTTTGGCAGAAATCACTACTTCGTTTATTGCCCGGATATCTTCTTCCAGGTTGATGTTGAGCACGAGCTCCTTTCCTGCATTTACGGTTATGTTTTGCATGATCACCGGTTTGTAATCGGTTGCGGTGATTTCAATGCTTCGGTTTCCGACCGGGACACGCAGCAGGGTGAATTTACCATCCTCGTCTGTTACGGCATGAATCAGGGAATCTAACCCGGTGACCTTCACAATCGCACCGGGGATCGAGGACTGGGAAATATTGTCGACAACTGTGCCGCGAACCGTTTGTGTTTGAGAAAAACAGGTGTTGACAATAAAACATAGCAATCCTGATACGAAGAATTTCGTTATTTTTTGAATCATGGTTTTTGATTAAATGTGAATGAGGGATCCAGATCCGCTAATCGTGGTATTTACCTCCGGATTTCCTTTGTAACGGATATCACCGCTTCCGGAAATGGTAGCGCGCAGCTGGTCAATAGCCCAAACAGAAATATTTCCGGAACCACTGATCTTAGCATCCGAATGATTTGCGGCAAGACCTGTCATTTCAATGTTTCCGGAACCGCTGATGGTCGTTTTTTGATTGGTAACCGTTCCGCCTGAAGCCGTGATATTTCCGGATCCGCTTATCTTTGCTTCCAATTCAGCAGCATTGACTGCAGCCAGGGAAATGTTTCCCGAACCGCTTATTTTGAGTTCCAGAGTTGATGTTGAAATGGCGTATGCCGATTCGATGTTTCCGCTTCCGCTGATATCCAGGGAGTAAAGATCCGGTGAATGAACAATGATCTTAATACCGTTGTGTTTGCGAATCCATTTCTTAGAGTCGATTTCCAATTCACCGGAGCTGATTTCAGTTGTAATGACATTCAATACATTTTGCTGTGCCGAAATCTCTACGTAATAAATTGAATCCTGCGTATAGTAAACATCTGCGTCAATATCCAGCGAGATTTTATTGAAACCGCTCAAATCACGTGTTTCGGTAACTGTTGCCCCTTTTCCCTTGATGGAGTTGAACAAATGTTTCTTACAAGATGTTAATGATATGGCAAACACCAAAATTCCCGGAATAATCCATTTTAAACTTTTCATAAAAACTTTTATTTTGTTAGTTATCTCTATGACAATCCAGGTTGGGTTTACCCCTATGTCGGATGAATTTTTTTTTGAAAACCTGTAGGTACGCGATTAATCGCGTACCTACAGGTTTTGATGGTTTTAGAAAAATCGCAAAGCCAGTTTCCCGCCGATCCATAATTGATTGGCAAAACCACTATTTACGGAATTAGAAACGGTTTTTTGCCTGATTCTGCTCCAAATCGGATCGTTTTCGGAATTGTTTTCGGAAGCATACCAGTTGAGGGTCGGGCCGGCTGCAATGCTGAAATTCTTTCCAAAACGGTACTCGATTCCAACGAAACTTTTTGTCAGCATGTTGTAGGTAAGATCGGAGTTGTTCAAATAGAGTTGTTGTGCTGTCAGGTCCAGGTCGAGGTACCATTTTTTTCCCAGATGAATGGCAGACCCCACTCCGTAACCTAAAGTCCAAAGTGGCTGTCCCCCTGAAAGTTGTATCCCGCCGATAAGTATGTTGTGGAATTTATCGACTCCGGTGCGGAAGCTGAGGGTTCCAAACAGGTTTTCATCACAGGCAAGCTCCACTTTGTGGTATCCGTTTTTCACGAAGCTTAAAAATCCGATTGGAATTCCGCTGATCGAATCGGCAATATTCAGGAAACCGAGCTGAGAACCGTTTACTTTTTTTGCAATATTGATCAATCCCGAAAGCTGGAATCCGCTTATTACGTGGCTTGAATTCACCAACCCCGCGATCTGAATACCATTAACAGTGTCACCCATATTGGCAATTCCGCCGATTTGAGCACCAAAAGCATTTTTGGAACGGTTGTAAATTCCACCAATCTGGACTCCTCTGGTATAGGAAGTGTTCAGGTTTGCAATTCCACCGATCTGTACTCCCTTTACCGTGTCTTTTACCAGGTTTGCAATTCCGGCCACTTGCACGTAATTTACTTTTCCGCCATCGATATTGACCAATCCGGCTACCTGGACACCATTTACGTCTTTTGCAACGGTGTTTACAAGCCCGGCTACCTGAACACCGGTTGATGTTCCCGAAACAAGGTTGGTCAGCCCGGCAATCTGTACGTATTTCACATTTCCATAATCGAAATTGACCAGTCCCCCAAGCTCAAAAATGTCGATTCCTTTGGATGAACCAGCCAGGAGATTGAAAGAAAATTTGTTTACGGTATTGACAGAAAGCAGCCGGTTGGTACTTACCGGAGGAAAGAGAGAGAACGATACTTTGGTGAATAAAGTATCAGTAATATTGCGAAGGTTTGCGCTTCGGTCTCTAAATCTCTTCCAAAACGGATTAACGGCAGGAAGGGTATCTTTAACCGGCGTTTCCGATGGCTTGACGGAATCGATCGAAAGGGTCAGTCGTAAAGAATCCACCGTTACACTTACCGGGGCGGATTTAGGCTGCAGGTAGATAACCAGCGTATTTTGCTGCTTCGATACGATTACAACGGTAGTGTCTTTAAAATCTTCCTTTGCTACAGAAATGGAAAGCACATCTGTAGTTTTCGGGAATGAAAGATTGAAATAGCCGTATTCGTTGGTCAGTGCGGATTGCTTGCTTTGCCTGATGTAAACACTGGATTCTTCAATTTCCGAGGAATCTTCTGCATTCAGGATGTAACCGTTCAGAACCAGGTTGGAGCTGTTTGCCGAAGCATGTTCCGATTTCGGTTTTGGTGCCGGTTTGGTGCTCAGGATGACGTATTTCCCCTTCAGCTTGTAGGTAAAGTTCCCATTGCCGGAAAGTGTGTTTAAAACGATTCGAAGCGGTTGTTTCTCGAACCTGGCTGATACGCGATGCTGATCGTCAAAGCCCGTATACGAGAAAACGACCCCGGTTTGATTGGAGATTTGCCTGAATAGGTCTTCATAGGCGTATGTCCCGGAGCGGATAGTCACATCTTTCTCCAGGTAAGGTGTTTGAGCACCGGAATGAAAAGCGGTTATGCAGCAAAGAAATGCAACACAAAAAAAACGGATTATTGTATACATGCCAATCCTTTAATCACATATTCGTTGTTTTTTTCTTTGAGTATGGTCACTTCCAATGTCTGTGAGATGACCATCAATACCGTGTCCAGGTCTTCGTTCAAAAATTCGGTCGTGATCCTGCAATCTTTCAACGCCGGGTTGTCAATGCGGATGTTTACCTTGTAGGTCGTATTCAGCAGTTTAACGACATCTTCCAGCCGCTGATTGTCCAGCAGAATGGTTTTGTATTGTTTCTTAAGGTTTTCAGCCAGGACATCCAGTCTCAGATCGCCGCTTGAAATGACGTAGTGAGCACTTTCGTTGGCTTTGAGTGTAAGCTTCATCCCTTTGTTGTCGTAGATCACCACAACTCCTTCGTCCACACGCACGTAAATCGTATCGTCGCTGGTTTTAACATTGAATTTTGTTCCCAGGTCCTTAATATGGATTGGCCCTGCATCAATAATGAACGGAAGTTTTTTGCTGTGTTTTACGGAGAAGTAACCGGAACCTTTCAGCTTTAAAGAACGGTTTTTCTGACCATAACCGGAAACCAATTCGATGCTTGAATGGGAAGCCAGCTGAATATCCGTTCCGTCGTTCAATTCGATGTTCTTTTTGTTTGTTCCTGCGGTGTAAACTAAATGTTCCTTGTTTGACTGTATCAAATAGAAGAAAGCTCCAAGCGAAATTACGAGAACAGCGGCAGCAGCAGAAATCCATCCGATCGGGAGTTTGCGAACGGGTGCCTGTTTCAGCCGGGCCTGAACGTTGCTCCATGCAGTATCTGTTGAAATGGTTTTTTCAGTAAGACCGAAAGCCTTAGAGCTTTGTTCGAAGTATGTTTCGTTTTCAGGCGATTCTGAGATCCAGTCTTCCAGGAACATTGCTTCCTGAGGACTTGCTTCTCCGCTGAGGAATTTGCCGATCAGCGCATCCATGTCGTGTGATGTTTTCATAGTGTTTGAATGAAAAAAAGGATGAGTAACGGCAAATAGTCTTTCAACTCTTCACGTACGATTTTGAGGGCTTTCCCCATTTGATTCTCTACTGTCTTTACAGAAAGACCAAGCTGGTCTGCAATTTCCTGGTAGCGCAACTGTTCAAAACGGCTCATTTTAAAAATACGGCCGCATTGTTCCGGCATTGTTTCCATAGCCATCCGGATGCGTTCGTTCAGTTCATTCACCTGTGCCGGATCCGACGAATTTTCGTAAGCTGCTGTTGCTTTTAGTTCTTCGGCATAATTATTTCGGATCTTCAGGTGTTTGATCTTGTTTAAGCAGGCGTTTTGTACGGATTTGTATAAAACTGCCCGGATGGAAGTGTGTATATCCTGTTGTGTGCGTTTCTCCCAAAGGGAAACAAATACCTGTTGAACAACGTCTTCCGCTTCATCTGAATCTTTCAGAAAGGTGGTGCCGTAACGGACCAGCGGTTTATAATAATCGCGAAATACCATTTCAAATGTGCTTAAATCTCCTATCACAACTTGTGTTATCACTTGTTTTTCTTCCACCGGGATGTGTATTTCACACCGGCAAAGTTATCATCTTTTGGTTTTATGACAACTGAGGGAGATTTTACCCCTATTCGGGAGGAAATTTTTTTGAAACCGGTGGGCACGCGATTAATCGCGTGCCCACATATTTATAAATTCAAACGGCTTTTTTCCGGAACCACTTCCCGGCATCGATGTAGAAGAGTCCTTTCACAGAGAATGAATTCAGGTAAGGATTGTCGAACAGGTTATTGAAGGTTTTAAAGTAACCGTAATCCAGGCCATTCTTAGAAGCGTAAATGTTGTACTTCCAGACAAAACGAATCTCACTTCCTGGGTAAACCACCCAGCGAAGGTCAAAATCAACGGTAAATGCATTGAAACTGGTGTTGTGGTAGCTTTGACCTAAAGTGTCCGTTCCGGAATAATCGGATGCGCGATAGCTTCCGTCGCCCAGTAATTTCATAAACGATTTGTAGGAAACTTCCTGCCAGTAATGATTGAAACGGAGTTTTAAACTGAATGTTTTGGTGAAGTTGTAATCCAGTGCAATGGAATTGGTAACGATCCAGCGTTCGCGATTGCCTAAAGTGATCTGGTCGGTATANNGAACTCAAAACGGTGAAGACTTTCGGAGCGATACGGATTCGCGGACTGATGTTCAGATCCAGGTTCGACATTCCTTTGCGGTCGAAAACACGATGGTAAACGTAGTAATCCAAAGCAAAGCGTTTGGAATAATCGCTCGAATAAAATCCGCCGTATTGAAAAGAAGCCGGGAAATTGACAGGAATTCCAAACGTTCGCGATTCGAAAAAGTCACGTTCTCCAAGTGGATAGAAGTTGAGAGAAACGCCTGCGGAAAGGAATTTTTTGGTGGTTATAATGTATTCGCTGTTAATGGACCAGTAACCGAATTTGGTTGGTTTGTATAAATATTCAACCGTGTTTTCAGCTGAGAAGTTCCTGCGCAGAAGCCGTTTGGTCGCCTCGTACCCTGTCCAACGGTAACGTCCGTAAAACCCGAAGAAATTATTCCGGGGCAGGAAACCCAACTCTGTCGGATTGTAGTTTTGATCACAATCGTAATAATCAATATTGAATTGATTGACTCCTTTTACTTTTTGGAAACTGATTGCAGAAGAACGGCCCACATCGACCTTATTACCTGAAGAATTAACTGAAACCTGCGTATTGGCAGAGATACTGTAAACCCTGGCTTTGTTAAACACTAATCCCCGCAAGGTACTGACATTGGAAAGCACATTGATCTCCGGGCGGATAACATTGGTGTTTAAGAGAGCAATATTGGCGTTGTTTTTCAGGTTTTGTGAGAGTACGAATACGTTGTAATTCGATACCGGGTGGGCGAGGATTTTGTGGTCATTTCCCGCGGAATCCCGGTAATGCAGGGAAGACCTGTTTTCAATGGCGTTGAATACACCGATTCCCAGGCCGCCTTTTGTCCGCCCTGAAATTTTCAGTGCATTGATTAATTGTGCCCGGTCGGGTATAGAATTGATAGTATTGTTCGGATCCTGTGCAGCAGAATCCAATGCCTGCTCTTTCAGGTAGCTTTCAGCACCAATCCTGCGCGAGTAGAACAGATCACCGATTCCAAATAAATCCATTCCTTCCAGGAAGAAAGGTCTGTTCTCCGGATACCGGATTTCGAAAGGTGAAAGGTTCAGTACCAAACGGTCCGAAACGGTCTGCCCGAAGTCAGGGACCAAAGTGGCGTCCAGTGTAAACGATTCGCTCAAACCCACTTTCATGTCCATTCCGAAACGCGGACGGAATCCCCAGTCCTGCGACTTCGAATTTTCATCGTAGCTGTCTTCCAGGTACATGGTGGAATAAGGGGAGAAGGAAAGTCTTAAGGGTGTTCCCAGGTTTTCAATTCCTTTGAGATAACCGCTTTGGGCAATTTCACCGTATTGCTGCGGATCTACAAAAGACCAGTGTGAAGTTTCCCGGTTCCGGCGGATATTCCGGATGTAATTGATCCGCCAGTTCTGGATCGTTTCTTTGGGGAAACGCAATTGTGTGAGAGGGATACGTATTTCCAGGCTCCAGCCTTCGGCAATTCGTTTGACTTTACTTCTCCAAACGGCATTCCAGGAATAATCTTCGTTGGTTTGATCGATGATGGCATCCAGTTCGGTTCCGGCAGCTGTCACATAAAATCCGAAGCCATTTTGTCCGGCGCCGTAAGGGTCAATTAAAACTCCGAACCAATCTGCATTTCCATAATCGTCCCTTTCGGATAAAAAAGCGATGATAGAATCCGGCTTGGCATCTGTTAATTTTGCACCGATGTAAATATATTGATCGTCGTAGAGGAATTTAACCTCGCTCTTGAAATTACTGGCAACTCCCGGGTTGGGGTAGTTATTGATGAAATCAGTTGCTGTTTCTGCTTCATCCCATGCGGTTTCCAAAAGCATCCCATCCAATGAAACAGCATGATTTGTCCGTTTTCCGGAAACTGTTTTTTGGGCCGGAAGTACAAACGAAATCAGAATAAACGTTAGAAGTATGAAGCAGTGCAATTTCACCCGGTAAAAATCGTTATTTTTGATCATATAAAGTCACAGATATGTCGGGAATAAACTTTCTAAATCGTTTTGCTTCTGTTTTACTCATTATTGGTGCCGGTTCTTCCTGCGGACTGAAATATGTTCCCGGCCCGAGTTTGGAAGATTTGGCAAAAAACAGGAAAGAAGCCCTGGAACAGAAACTGGCTCAGGATTTCGGTGCTGTGAATAAGCGGTATGTGAGCCTCACTTATGGAGAAACGGTTGTAGTGAAACCGCAGTCTTATCAGCGTTTGGATTCGCTTTTCGAAGAGAAATACCGCTTGAGTAAACTGGGACTTTCTACCAAGGAAATTGATCCGTTGATTGAAACTCAGAAAATGGCTTTGCTTGCGGATACCACGGAAGTTCTTTATATGGAAACGCATTGGTTCGAATTGATCCAGGATACAACTTGTGAATTTATTATTGCCCAATGCTTTTTAAATAACAGGAATGTATTGCGGAAAATGGAATACATTGATGAGTTCCAAACCGGGAAATCGAATAAGATCTGGGCGGAGAAATACATGAAAGAAGATTGGTTTACCCGAAATATGGATGGATTCACCTCTAATGATGACCTCGCTTTTTATGCAATGATGAAAAACAAGGAGTTTGGGCTGAAGGATGAAGAGAAGAATAAGTTCCTCGATAATGTTTTCCTGGTCATGCGTTTTGCAGCTGAAAACCAGAGCACCGCTCCCCAGGGAATTGCGCTGAAATTGGCTGCTCGCCAGATGAAAATGGAGATTCCGGGTTTCAAAACCCCGGATTACGTGTTTTCCTTTAGAAAAGATACGGATCCTTTGTCGAAAGAAACGGTTTATGTGGTGGAAGCAGTTTTAGAAGCAGATAAAAATGTGATGGTAACCCGGAGATATGATTCCTTTTATATGCCGTTGGATTAATTGAGAATTGAAAAGCATTTCGACTCCGCTCAATGAGCTTTTCCATTGAGTTACTTTCTGAAAGGTGATTAAGCGCACGCAGCCGAAGGCACCTTATATCGGCATACAAAAAGGCTGAATCTTCTCATCTTTGTATAAATAATGCTGCAGCCTTTGAGATAAAAGCTCTTTAGGATGCGACTTTCCCGGGTTTCCTTTTAACAGATAAGTGAATTCCTGTTCACCGATCCTGAATTTCCACCCGTTTTCCATTTCTTCAAATGAAACTTCTTTTCCGTCTAAATGAACTTTGTTGCCGGATTTTAGAACAAGGGTTTTACTAAGTTTAAGTCCCGAATCACGGACAGCATTTTTGAGTGTTTGCAGGATTTGTTTGTTTTTTGGAATGTCTTCTTTGAAAGTGATGAGTTTTCCGTTGTACTGGATCATTCCGCAAAAAGCCTTACCGGAGAATACCTGAAGTTGGTTTTGTTCAAATTTCACTTCCCGCTTCCAGGATATAAAGAGCAGGCAAACCGCGAGACCAGCCAGGGCAATTTTTGGAAAGAGCTGCTCAATCAGCAATTTATGAAAACAAAAACCAATCAATCCTCCGATGAGTAGGAATTGGAAGAAGTTAAGTTCAAATCCACCGGAAACGCCACCAGGAATTTCGTCCACATATTGAATTCCAACCACCAAAGCCTGGAGTGAAAGAGCGGTCAGGAAAATAACGAGCGTATTGAAATAAGGAATCCATGCGGTAAAGACCAGGATAATCAAAAAGAGCAATACGATAAATCCGAGCAGCATGACCACGATGTTAGAAAGCAAAAAGTAATTCGGGAATTGATGGAACCAGTAAAGCATTAGGGGAGTCGTTGCAATGGTTGCGGCAATCCCGACCGAACTTCCATTCCAGAGCCAGTCGAGCCATTTTCGTTTGAAACGGAGCAGGCTGTAGATTGGTTTTTGGAAGAGCATGATGCCGATCAAAGCAACATAAGATAATTGGAAACCAATGTCGAATAAGTAATACGGATCGTACATCAACAATAGGATGGCAGAAAGGATGAGGTTGTTCATACCGTTATTTTTTCTGCTCAATAATTGTCCCAATGCCAGGATACTGAACATGATAACCGCACGGATCACGGAAGGCGATGCGCCGCTTAGCAACCCGAATCCCCAAATCAGTACAACTGAAAAGAGAATGGCTTGTTTCCTGGAAATCCAACGGCTGAAGAAGCCCAGGATGTATTGAAAGATGATCAAAATAATCCCGACGTGCAATCCGGAAACAGCAAGAACATGCATAGCTCCCGTGTTTGAAAAAGAGTCGAGCACTTCGGGGTCGATATCTGCTTTATTTCCCAAAAGCAACGCAACACCTATTCCGGAAACTGACTCCGGAAGCCAGGATTTTAGGCTTTGACCCATTTCATCCTGCCATTTGGAGAAAAAGACAGATAAATTTTCCCGGGTTCCTGTTTTTTTAATGCAGTTGGAAGCTATAAATGCTCTTCCGACATAATGGTGTGTTCCATAATAATATTCCGCATCGAAACTTCCGGGATTGGTTTCATTCTGAAAGGGTTCAAGGACAGTTTTAAAAGCAAGGAAATCTCCGGTTTTGTAAATTCCTTCCAGGGTATCGAGTGTCAGGATGATATTTCCATTTGTGGCGAACTGTTTATCTCCGTTTGTTGATTTTTCAAGTGAGATATGTATTGTTTGATAGTCCGATTCGGAGATTTTGTTTCGGAATACAGTCCCGTAAGTGACTTTCCCGGAAAGATCCCGGCAGGATGAAACGGATTCTTTGGATAGTTCCAGTTTCCCGAATCCGAACAGCATAAATAAGGTGCCGAATGCAATTACAGGAATGAGCTTCGGGAAAGATTTCGGACGGAACAAATAATTAAAAACCAGGGACAGCAAACTGCCCATGAAAATAGTCGTGATAACTAACCCGGTAGTTCCCGGATTTCCCCCGGACATATAGGAAAAAAAGATTCCAAGAATGAGTCCTATTGAAATTGGTAATAGCGGCATGTCGTGTATAGTGGGTTATAATATAGACGAATCTAATAAAATCTTCGACAGATGATATCCCAAATTGATTTTTCTTTGTTTCTTTACGATCAAAACTTTACAACCAAATTATGTTGAAACTGAATTATTTTGTACCCGTTTTTGCACTAACCTTAAGCCTGGCTTCATGTGGAGGTGGTGAAACTGAAAAGAACGAAGTTGCTACTATTGAAACAACAGATGAGTCTGATGATTCTGCGGAAAATGATTACGTATTGCCTCCGCCGATAAGTATCGCAAATGCATTTAAGGATGCCGGATTACCTTATGTTGCCGGAAAAACGAATCCGGTTGCAGATGCAGATAAGTACTCTGTGAAAATCGATCAATTGATCAATTTGGGAGTTTACTCTACAGATATGGCTTATTGTGCAATCAATTCGAAAACGCAGGAAGCTCGCGAGTATTTGGTGGTTATTCAAAAAATGGGATCAAAAGTAGGCCTGGAAAGCGTTTTTTCGGATAAGGAATTGATCTCAAAGTTCGATAAAGGATTGGGTGATGTGGAAGCATTACAGGATATGATTTACGAAATCCAGGATAAATCGGATGAGTACATGGAAAATAACGACCTGAAATATTTGGGNNATCGGAAAACTGCTTGTTGAGCAAATGAGCTTGTTGAAAAATATCATCAAAGGTTTCAAGAGCCATCCGGCACAGGAAGATGCACGTTTGAAAGAAGTGATTAAACTTTATGAAGGTATTTTGAATACTTACGAAGGAATGGCTTCTGTAAAGAAAGTATCTAAGAACATCAATCGTGAAACACCGGAATTGACAGAAGCTGAATACCAGGCTTTGGCAAAAGAAGTGAAAATGGTACGTTCAAATATTGTTAAACCAGGGAAATAATTTTTTATGACAAAGCTATTCAAATTCGCCTTTCCGCTTGTTGCTTCTTTAGTCTGGATCGGATTAGTATCCGGAGGAAATGACAATGCACTGGAAGCTCAAATGAGCACTTTGAAACAGGAATGTAAGGAAATGATCAAAGGAACGCGTTACGAAGGTTCCAAGATTACTTATTTCACAGCCGGTTCTTCCAAACAAACCAAGAGCATAGAAGTGTATACCTTCTTGCTGGATGAATATAAGTTTGCGATCAGTGCCAAAAAATGTACGGCAGCTCTGACAGTAAAAATCTACGATGCTCCGGCTGCAAATAAAGAGCGTGTATTGATCAAAGAGTTTAAAAAAGCACAGGGTAAAAACCTGAAGTTCAGTACCAAAGAGTTGAACGATGCGTATGTTGCCAAGATTCCGGATGCCGATCGTTTGAGAAACATCCATATCGAATATGCCATCGGTTCTGGAAAAGGAACAAAAGAAGGGATCGTTTTAGTTTACGGTATTGAACCATAAATCACAGAAATGAGGCTTATTTCAGAGATAAAGCCTATTTTTGTACTAAATTTTATAAGTGATGATTAATGTAACTCTTCCTGACGGATCAGTTAGACAATACGAAGCAGGAGCAACAGCATTGGATGTTGCTCTTAGCATTTCTGAAGGATTGGCTCGTAACGTATTGGCAGCCAAAGTGGATAACGTGGTAATCGACGCAACACGACCGTTGACGGGTGACTGTCATTTGCAGCTGCTGACCTGGAACGATGCGGACGGAAAATCGACCATGTGGCACTCTTCAGCTCACTTAATGGCGGAAGCTTTGGAGTTTTATTATCCGGGAATTAAATTGGCGATCGGTCCTCCGATTGCTAACGGGTATTATTACGACGTAGATTTTATGGATTACACCTTCAAAGAAGAAGATCTTCCGAAAATCGAAGAAAAAATGAAAGAGCTAGCAAAGCTAAAGAACCCTTTCGTGCGTAAAGAAGTTTCTAAGGCAGATGCATTGGCTTATTTTACCGAAAAAGAAGATCCGTACAAATTGGAGTTGATCCAGGATTTACCGGACGGTTCGATTACTTTTTATACTCAGGGTAATTTTACTGATCTGTGCCGCGGGCCGCATCTTCCGGATACCGGATTTATTAAAGCAGTGAAATTGATGTCGATTGCCGGTGCATACTGGCGTGGAGACGAAAAAAATAAGCAGCTGACACGCGTTTACGGGATTACTTTCCCGAAACAAGCCGAACTGACCGAATACCTGGAGAAAGTGGAAGAGGCAAAACGCCGTGACCACCGTAAATTGGGGAAAGAATTGGAATTGTTTACCTTCTCTCAGAAAGTAGGTTCCGGTTTGCCTTTGTGGTTGCCGAAAGGAGCTGCATTGCGTGAGCGTTTGGAAAACTTCCTGAAAAGAGCACAGCGTAAAGCAGGTTACGAGCAGGTGATTAC
>DJFP01000188.1:5587-14497 GCA_002432565.1 Flavobacteriales bacterium UBA5869 | reverse complement strand
GAATTCCTGTTGAAGCCGATGAACTGTCCGCATCACTGTGAGATCTTTAAAAGCCGACCGCGTTCATACAAAGACCTTCCGGCTCGTTTTGCAGAGTTTGGAACAGTTTACCGGTATGAGCAAAGCGGTGAGCTTCACGGCTTGACTCGTGTTCGCGGATTTACGCAGGATGATGCGCACATTTTCTGTATGCAGGATCAGGTGAAAGATGAATTTAAGAAGGTAATCGACCTGGTGCTATACATTTTCAAAACGCTTGATTTCCAGAACTTCAAAGCACAGATTTCTTTGCGTGATCCGGAGAATCCGACTAAGTACATTGGTTCGGATGAAAATTGGGCAAAAGCGGAAAGTGCTATCATTGAAGCAGCTGCTGAGAAAAATCTTCCGACAGTTGTGGAATTGGGGGAGGCGGCTTTCTATGGTCCGAAACTCGATTTCATGGTACAGGATGCTTTGGGAAGAGAATGGCAGCTTGGAACAATCCAGGTAGATTACAATTTACCGGAGCGTTTTGAATTGGAATACACAGGTGCGGATAACCAAAAACACCGCCCGGTAATGATCCACCGTGCGCCTTTCGGGTCGATGGAACGCTTCGTTGCGGTACTGTTGGAGCACTGTGCGGGAGACTTCCCGTTGTGGTTAACAACCGAGCAAGTTGCAATCCTGCCGATCAGTGATAAATACAACGATTATGCGAAAGATGTTTTAGAATTGCTAAATAATTCCGATATTCGCGGATTCGTTGATGACCGTAACGAAAAGATAGGCAAGAAAATACGTGAAGCGGAGCTTAAAAAAATCCCTTTCATGCTGGTTGTAGGAGAGAAAGAAGCTGAAGAAAAGCAAGTATCTGTAAGACAGCGTGGAGAAGGAGACAAAGGTTCGATGGCTGTAGATGCTTTCGCAACTTTAGTGGGCCAGGCGATAGAAAAAGAATTGTCGACAAATGTTTAATAAACTGAATGAGAAAAGACAGTAGAAAACCAGTAAGAAAAGAAAATAACGACGAGCACAAAATAAACGGGAAGATCACCGCTCGTGAGATCCGTTTAGTTATTGAGGGAGAAGAACCACAGGTAATGAGTTTGAGTGCTGCGCTGCAATTAGCAGAAGAGCAGGAATTGGACCTGGTGGAGATTTCCCCGAATGCCGTGCCTCCGGTTTGTAAGATTATGGATTACCGTAAATTCTTATACAACCAAAAAAGAAAACAAAAAGAATTGAAGGCAAAGCAAAGTAAAGTTGTTTTGAAAGAAATTCGTTTCGGTCCGAATACAGACGATCATGATTTTCAGTTTAAATTGACGCATGCCCGTAAGTTTTTGGAAGAAGGTTCCAAGGTGAAAGCATACGTATTTTTCCGTGGTAGAACAATTGTATTCAAGGACAGAGGTGAGATTCTGTTATTGAAATTCGTTCAGGAATTAGCGGATATCGGAACATTGGAGCAAATGCCGAAATTGGAAGGGAAGAGAATGATTGTGATGATCAACCCTAAAAAGAAGTAATTATAAATTATCAACGAAGTAATTATCAAGATTTGATAATTGTTAATTCAGAAATTGATAATTGAAAGACTATGATAAAGTGTTCATTTTTTAAAAAGAGAAGAAGATGCCAAAAATGAAAACAACATCCAGTGCAAAGAAGAGATTCACTGTAACTGGATCTGGTAAGATCAAGAGAAAACACGCTTTCAAAAGCCACATTCTTACGAAAAAGACCAAGAAACAAAAACGTAATTTGACGCACGCAGGTTTGGTTCATGAATCAGATTTGTCTAACGTTAAATTAATGTTGAACATGAAGTAATCCCTCACTTCTTTTAAGAAGGGAATTTTTGTCTGGGCTTAGCCTGGACGGTAATGTTTAACCAGGTAATGAGTACAAAGTTGACTGAGATAGTGTTACACTCCTTATCAAAAAACTAAAAGTTATGCCAAGATCGGTAAATCACGTTGCTTCAAGAGCTCGCAGAAAGAACTTTATGAAGTTGGCCAAAGGATACTACGGCCGTAGAAAAAATGTTTGGACAGTAGCAAAAAATGCTATTGAAAAAGGACTAAATTACGCTTACGAAGGTCGTAAGCAAAAGAAAAGAAATTTCCGTTCATTGTGGATCATGCGTATCAACGCAGGAGCTCGCTTACACGGGATGAGCTATTCTCAATTCATGGGAGCTGTAAACAAAAGCGGTATCGAATTGAACCGTAAAGTTTTAGCTGACTTAGCAATGAACCACCCAGAGGCGTTCAAAGCTGTAGTTGACTCCGTGAAAAAATAAAAATCGAAAATACACTTTATCAATAAAAAGCGCTCGTCATTGACGGGCGCTTTTTTTGTTTATCCCGGGAATAATCTTACAATAAACTCTATGCGCATTCCCAGATGGATATGATCATTGCTCATTACTGATTTCGGGGGGTAGTGATTAAACTGTAAGACACTAATAAAGCCTAAATGAAGTGATGTCATTTCAAAGCTTTGTTACTTGCCATTGGGGTGATCCAAAAATTGATACCTCAAATTTCTTGTTTTGACAATTTTAAATTGAGATAGATTTACACTTCCTTTAAATGGTTTTGAATAAACAGTATTCGTGTCACTAATCATTTTTATCCTTAGTAAAGTTTCAAATTCGCCCTTGTATTTATATACTTTCGTCATTAAATAGTAATTAGGTCGTAGTATGTAATCACCATAACTATTCCCGCATTGACTAAACCTAAAATATTCAATCGGTTGCCATTTCCCATGTTTGTTTTTGGCTTCCTGGATTAATATTAACTGGGCATCCTGTTCTGAAATAAAAAGTGATTTCTTAGTTTGATTTACAATATAAACAGGTAAAGCTTTTACATAAGTTTTGTTTGTTTTCCATAATTCAAATTCAATAGCATATCTAAGTGCACTACTATCTTCTTTAAAAGATTTATATTCTATATCAGGAGGAATGAATGGGAAATAGTCTGAGGGCTTTTCCATGGAAACTTCTTTGGTTGTATCAATGAAAATTGAAAACCCGTAGTATTTCTTTTTTGAGTTGTTTTTTCGTTCAGCTAAATCGATTGATGATTTTATATAACAATTGAATTTTCGATAAGAAGTTGTCAGATCGGCACTTTCTGATAACTTTTGCAGGGTTCCTACATGATTTATAGCAGATTGCATTTCAGTTGGTGAGAAATAGAAAGTTGCAACTTCAGTAGTGTCAATTATTTTAGGGAAAATAAAATCATTGTTCTTTTCAGTTTTATTAGGGGAACAACCAGGTAATACTAATAAGACGATACAGTTGATCAGAATGGTTTTTCTCATGTCGGATGGTTAAGGTTGTTAATCGGTTTTAGGTTTCAAAATAATCCGTGCAAATTTCCAGGTCCTGTTCACCGACGGACTAAAATTAAAAACGTATTGCATCTCACTGTCCATCATATTCGGTTTAATGACCTGGAAAAAGTTTGCTTCGTATTTCCGGTTTGGAACTCGTGCCAGTTCGGCCACTTTTTCACTGCTTTGATACTCAAAAACACTGATGGAAGAATTTTCCATGCCTCCCCAATCTGTCCAGATCTCGAATTTTAAAGTGTCTCCGACAGAAACTTCAAGTTCCAGGACCTGAGAAGATCCTTCATAGCTGGTTGCCACCAGTTTTTGGTTGATGTAAATCCGCATTTCGTCCAGTCCGTCGGCGTAGGAAAGTTTTCCGGCCAGGAGAATAATCAAAAAGAGAAGCTGTTTCATAATGCCTTAGTTTCTTTGTAAGATAGTGAAAAAATGCTTTGATTTGCTATTGGCAAACTGGCACATTCACAAATTTTCGAAATAAAAGATGTTCGTAAATCCTTTACGTGGTTGATAACTAATTCTGCTTTGTTGATTAATTATTAATCAAATTTAGATTTTAAAATAATCAAATTGGTAATTTTGAAACAGGAATAAATCTACGGATTATTCCTCAGTTCGGAAATGATATGCAGCCGTATTTTTTAATTACGAGACATGAACGAACAACAACGAAGCATTGTCCACATGGATTTAGACACTTTTTTTGTCTCCTGTGAACGTCTGGAAGACAGCCGCCTGAACGGAAAGCCCATCTTAATCGGTGGAGCATCAGACCGTGGAGTAGTAGCCAGTTGTAGTTACGAAGCCCGGAAATTTGGAATTCATTCCGCAATGCCCATGAAAATGGCCAAAGAACGGTGCCCGGAAGCAATTGTTATCAGCGGGAATTCGGCCAATTACACGAAATACTCGCGGCTGGTAACAGACATCATCCAGGATGCAGTGCCGGTGGTGGAAAAATCGTCTATCGATGAGTTTTATATGGACTTGTCCGGAATGGACCGTTTTTTCGGATGCTACAAATATGCCGGAGAGCTCAGAAATAAGATTATGAAGGAAACCGGGCTTCCCATTTCTTTTGGAATGTCTGTCAATAAAACGGTTTCCAAGATTGCGACCGGTGAAGCCAAACCGAATAACCAGATGAACGTCATCGACGGGGAAGAGAAACGATTCCTGAATCCGTTATCGGTGCAGAAAATTCCGATGGTTGGCCTGAAAACTTACCAAACACTCTGCAGCCTGGGAGTGAAACGCATCGGAACAATCCAGCAGATGCCGGTAGAAATGCTGGAAAGTGTGCTCGGTCAAAACGGAATTGCCATCTGGAAAAAAGCACAGGGAATTGATAATAGTCCGGTGATCCAATACAACGAACGAAAATCAATTTCGAGTGAGCGCACATTTGATAAAGATACGATCGATGTGGTGCGTTTGAAGGCAATCGTATTTGCCCTGGCTGAGAACCTGGTTTTTCAACTGCGAAAAGAGAAGAAGGTTTGTGCATGTGTGACGGTGAAGATCCGCTATTCTGATTTTCAGACAACGACCTTACAGCAGCGGATTCCTTACTCGGCGGCGGATCATGAAATTCTCCCGGTAGTAATGAACCTTTTTGAGAAATTACATAACCGAAGACTGCTTGTGCGTTTGGTTGGCGTGCGGATGAGTGAGCTGGTGCATGGAAATTACCAGATGCGTTTGTTTGATGAAGGTTCCCGGCTTGCCACCTTATATCATTCGATGGATGATATCCGGGAGCGTTTCGGTGAACGGGCCATCCAGCGGGCAATAGGAATGCAGGTTAAGAGAATAGGGCATTTTAATCCTTTTAGGGGAGAAACCCCGATGATAGTTGCAAACCGGATCGTCTAACATTTTTACAAGAGAGAAAATGGGAACGGAATTATCGAATATCCGGATCAACAAGGTTTTCAGCACATCCGGAAAATGAACATGTTAGTGATCAGTCGCGACTGATCACTAACAATGACAAATGAAAAAGAAAAAAATGACGAAATAAAAAGCAAAACCTAACCACAAAACACCAATTGTTGCCCTCTGTTCACTAATAACTTCCCAACCACCGCCAACCTAAGGCTAACCACAACGAACAGAGGGAAACGATTGGAACCAGGCTCCCGGATGTCATGCCTGCTGCCGGACCCGCCGCGGCGGGAAGGTATAAGTACGCTGACACCGGGAATTTGGTTGTTATGAAAAAGAGGTTTTTCCGAAACTTCGGGACTCAGCCTCCTTTTCAAGAATCTTCGGTGACTGAATGCTTACGCTGTAGCTCTTGCCTTTGTGTAGCCACTTCGGCGGAGCAAGGTCAGCATAGGCGCAGCGGAGTCGAAGTTACCGCAATTTGTAATTAATATGATAAACATTCATTCATGCTACAGCTTAAAGTACGGAATGGCAGATCCGGAAGAGCTCGTTAAATGGGGAGCAGAGTCCGGCTATGAGCGCATTGCATTGACGGATATCAATAATACGTCGGGTGTGCTGAATTTTGTGCGTTACAGCCAGGAGAATGGGAGAATACCCGTTGTGGGAGTTGATTTTAGGAATGGAATATCGTGCTGTTATGTGGTGCTGGCTAAAAACAATGATGGTTTCCTGGAAATAAACCGGTTTTTGAGTAAGCATACGCATGAAATTCTTCCTTTCCCTTCGAAAGCTCCTGCATTTGAAAACTGCGTGGTGATCTATCCCTGGGGGAAAGAGCCTGAACTGCTTGCGGAATATGAATTCGTAGGGGTATCTGCTCATCAGCTGAACCGCTTTCGGATGAACCCGAATAAAAAATGGGAAAAATACATGGCGCTTCCTACTATGACTTTTCGCTCAAAGCGCGATTTTAATACACATCGCCTGCTTCGGGCCATTGATCAAAACGCATTGCTTTCCAAACTGCCGGTAGAGGAGCAAAGCAGGGAAGATACCGTGTTTTTACGAAGAGAAAGCTTATTGGACCAGTATGATGAGTTCCGGGAATTGGTTCTTCGGTCGGAAGAAATTTTGAAAACCTGTTCTATTGAATTTGAGTTTGCGCCCGGGGCTGTATCACAAAACCTGGCACTTTACACCGATTCAAGGGAAAATGACCTGGAACTTATCCGTTCGTTGTGTGAAAAAGGATTGAAGCACCGTTATGATACCATTACAATAGAAATCAGGGAGCGCATAGAGAAAGAAATAAAAGTAATTGATGAGAAGAATTACATCACTTATTTTTTAATTGCATGGGACATCATTACCTACGCAAAATCCAAAGGGTATTACTATGTGGGCAGGGGAAGCGGCGCGAATAGTTTAGTAGCATATTTATTGGGAATCACGGACGTTGATCCGCTGGAACTGGACCTGTATTTTGAACGGTTTATTAACCTGTATCGGCAGAATCCGCCTGATTTTGACATCGATTTTTCATGGCGAGACCGGGATGATGTGATTCAATATGTGTTTGACCGCTTTGAGCATGCGGCTTTGATTTGTACATACAACACCTTTCAATACAAAGCAACTGTCCGGGAGCTTGGAAAAGTATTCGGTTTGCCCAAAACGGATATCGATATGCTTTCGGGGGATAAAAAGCGGGAGCTCAAACCAGATCCGATCCAGGAACTGGTATTGAAGTATAGTGAACTGATTGCAGGACTGCCTTCTCATTTAAGTGTCCACGCAGGCGGAATGATCATCAGTGAAAAACCGATCCATTATTTTACAGCTACTTTCCTGACCTCGAAAGGGTACAAAACCACTCAGTTTTCGATGATTGAATCGGAAGATGTGGGCTTATACAAATTCGACATTCTTTCGCAAAGAGGATTAGGAAAAATCCGTGATACACTGGACATTATTGCATACAATCAACCGGATCGTCCTCCACATGATATTCACGACGTACGCCGGTTTATTACAGACGATTCGATCAATAGACTATTGCGTGAAGCTAAGGCAATCGGTTGTTTTTATGTGGAATCACCCGGCATGAGGANNGGCATGCGCATGTTGATGATCAAGCTGCGGACAAATACGTACCTGGAATTGGTAGCTGCAAGTTCTATCATCCGTCCGGGTGTAGCTTCTTCGGGAATGATGCGCGAATATATCCTGCGTCACCGAAACCCGGAACGAATCCGGGAAGCGCATCCTGTTTTACTGGATATCATGCCGGATACATATGGAGTGATGGTTTACCAGGAAGACGTGATAAAAGTTGCTAACCAGTTCGGGGGATTGGATTTGGCAGAATCGGATGTGCTAAGAAGAGGAATGTCGGGAAAATTCAGGTCGCGTGATGAGTTTTTACTGGTTCAGGGAAAGTTCTTCGAAAACTCCAAAAAACGCGGTCATTCGGAGAAAGATATCCGGGAAATCTGGCGGCAGATAGAAAGTTTTGCAGGTTACGCCTTTTCCAAAGGGCATTCCGCTTCGTATGCGGTGGAAAGTTACCAGTGTTTGTACCTGAAAGCTTATTATCCGTTGGAATACATGGTTGCAACCATCAATAATTTCGGAGGGTTTTACCGCACGGAAGTATATGTGCTGGAAGCTAAGAAACTGGGAGCAGTAGTCGAAGCACCATGTATCAACACGAGCAGGGAGGAAACCATTATCCGGGGTACCGTTATCTACCTGGGATTTCAGCACATTGCGGGAATTGAGCTAAAACACCTGCAGCGCCTGGTCAGTGAACGGGAATCGGGAGGTGAATTTACCGGGTTCAATGATTTACTGCAGCGTATAGCACTTCCATTGGAGCAGCTTTTGTTGCTGATTCGTGTAGGAGCACTGCGTTCATTCGGAATCCCGAAGAAAGAGTTGATGTGGAGTGCTCATTTGAACTTTCATAAAGTATTGGTGAAATCAGAAATTCAGCCCGAATTATTTTTACAGGAAAGCCGTGAGTTCGTTTTTCCGGAACTGAGTGAAACGGATTTCGAAGAGGTTTTTGAACACTTGGAATTGCTGGATTTTCCATTGTGTAATCCATTTGATATACTCGAAGAGAGCCCACTTGGCTATGTCCTGGCAAAAGACCTGAAGCATCATGTGAACCGGAAAATCCGTGTTTACGGATACTTGATCTCGGTGAAAAAAATTGTGAGTTCAAAAAACCAAATTGTGCATTTTGGAACCTTATTCGATGAAGAAGGAGAACAGCTGGATACGGTTCATTTTCAGGATGCTGCTTTGAAATATCCTTTCCGCGGAAAAGGAATTTATGCGATTGAAGGAAAGGTAACTGAAGAGTTCGGACATTTTACCATTGAAGTGGAAACCATGAACAAAGTATCTTACCGGGAAGATGTCCGCTATATAACTTGAATGTAAAACAATTGTGTTATATTTGCGGCTGAAGAATAATATTATGCAAATAAGATTAGACAACATAAATCATTAAAAAAGTTGTACTTTCGTCCAATCCAAACTACGCTACGCATCTAATCAAGAATCTTACATGAAATTGTTTAATTTTTTCAAGTACAAGAAAATACAAGTTGAAGATAAAGAGCCACTGATCGTATTGGATTCAGGGGAGGATAT
>DJFP01000188.1:780-5574 GCA_002432565.1 Flavobacteriales bacterium UBA5869 | reverse complement strand
AAATACGATGGGGCTTTTGATTATTCAATCCGAAGTTTGAACGTATTGGATAGTTTGATTGAGGACTTTTCGGATTTTGCAGATCTTTCCGATGAAGAGATTATCGATGATTTTTGTGTACAAACAGGGTCATATATCCTGGAAGTCGCCAGGAGGACCTATGGCGGAGTCTATTTTTGGGAAGATCATTTGAAACAGCCGATGCTGAAGACGGGACTTCCTGAATTTGAAATATCCATTCTTACATTTGAAAAAGTAAAGAACCGTATCGTCAACGGAGATGAAGACAATATCCCGTACTTTTTTAAAAGATATTCAGAATGCGTTCGCAAAGCCGAAAAAGGCAGTGTTGTAACTTTTTTATAAACAAGTTCAAGTAGTTCGGGCATTCAAATGGTTAAAACTTTTTGAACGCCCTTTGCACATTATTGAACTTCTCAGCTATTAGCTGCCGGTTTTTTCTTTCCGAAATAACGTTTCTTCTTTTTGCCGTTTTTATTCCCGTTCGAAGGTTTTTCTGAAGTCTTCCATTCCGGTACGGGACCAAATTCTTCCGGAAGTGTTACCCGCTGGATTTCCATTTCTATCAGGCGTTCGATACGCGATAATTTCGGCATGTCTTTTTGATTGATCAGCGTAAATGCCTCACCTTTCGTATTGGCACGTGCTGTTCTTCCGATTCGGTGTACATAATCTTCAGCGTCTCTCGGAGCATCGTAATTGATCACCAGGTTGATTTCCTTGATATCAATCCCACGACTCATCACATCAGTTGCAACTAAGATACGCGTCCGTTTGGAGCGGAATCCTCTGAGTACTTCTTCACGTTCTTCCTGTTCCAGGTTGGAGGAAACACCTTGTGTATTCTTATATCCGGCTTTTCGGAGTGCATAAACTATCTCATGAACTTTGCTCTTTGCCGATGTGAATATGATAATGCTGTCGTAATTAGCACGTTCTTTCAAAATAAAATCGAGTACTGCATTTTTTTGTTCATCAAAAGCAAAGATTACATGTTGTGTAACCCCCGCAGCAGGCTTCGAAATGGAAAGAGCAATTTCTTTCGGGTGGATCAGGATCTTAGATGCCAGGTTCTTAATCTTGGCAGGCATAGTAGCGCTGAAAAGCAAAGTCTGCCGTTTTTTGGGAAGATGGGAAATAATCCGTTCGATATCATCTGAGAACCCCATGTCCAGCATTTTATCCGCTTCATCCAGGATCAGATGTTCCAGCTGAGAAAAATCAACATACCCCTGCATCATGTGAGACAATAATTTTCCGGGAGTAGCCACAATAATATCCGTCCCCTCAACCAGGGCACTTTTTTGTTCTTCCCAGCGGGCACCGTCACCACCACCGTAAATGGCGGTTGATCCCACCGAAACGAAGTAAGACAAACCCTGGATTTCCTGCTCTATCTGAACGGCAAGTTCACGTGTTGGAACAAGTACCAATGTATTAATCGAAGAATCTTCTTTTCCGGTCAGTTTGTGTAAGATCGGAAGAATAAAAGCTGCGGTTTTTCCCGTTCCCGTTTGCGCACAAGCCAAAAGATCGTGATTGGCGATTATTTCCGGGATAGCAAACTGCTGGATTGGAGTTGCATTTTCAAAGCCCATATGGTCTATGGCTTCCAGGACCAACTCATTTAATCCTAATTCATTGAATTTCATAAAGCAAATTTAGCTAATCTTATTGACGCGGAAATGCTTTTTGAGGATTACATATTTTCCTAATAAAATGTTAAATTCCAAAAAAAAAGATTTTTCACGCAACTAAATAGTTACTATATCCGTTTAGTCTTCATAGATTTGCGTTATGAAGAAAAAACTTTTAGGTCTTATGTTTGCCGTACTTGCCTGGAGTACAGCAGAATCACAATGCGGACAGTATCCCGTATTGAATATAGGGAACGACACCATGCTTTGCCAGGGTGAATCCGTGACATATACAGTTCCTTCAGGGTATGATTCTTATAACTGGAATATCGGTACAGGAAACCAGACCAGTGTAACGATTACTTCTCCGACAACCTTAATCCTGAATGTAGCGAATTATACCCAAAATTTAGTGGTGAACGGTGATTTCGAATCGGGCGACAACGGGTTTACTACGGGGTATGGCCCCGGGACCGGAGGGAGTTTCGGATTGCTTACAAATCCAAGTACTTATGCAATAACAACAAGTCCGAATCTTGTACACAATAATTTTGGAGCATGTAGTGACCTGGGTACTACCGGACCGGGAAATATGATGGTGGTGAATGGATCGAATGTTCCCAATACAACCGTTTGGTCCCAAACGATCGCCGTTGATCCGAGTACCGATTACTCATTCTCAGCATGGGCAACAAGTGTGGAAAATATCACTCAACCCAATGTTGCCATTTTACAGTTCTTTATTGATGGTGTTCAGATCGGACCGGTGTTCAGCCCCACTTTGTCATCTTGTAATTGGCAGCAATTTTCTCAAATCTGGAATTCAGGAAGCAGTACTTCCGCAACAATTAGTATCGTAGCCCAGGTTTCCAGCGGAAATAACGATTTTGCACTGGATAATATTACATTTAATACCATTTGTCCGCAATCAGATACGATTGTGATTTCTTATGATCCTGCACAAATCAGTGCCGGGCCAAATGTTACTTTTTGTGAAAACGAACCGGAGATTATTACCGCGACAGCTAACTTTGCAAACCCTAATTTTACATGGGTTTCAGGACAAACAGGGGCTACAATCGCTCCGACTTCTTCCGGGAATTATGTGGTTCAAGCCATATCACCGAATGGATGTGCTTTAAGAGATACTGTTGTAGTAACTGTGAAAGCAATGCCATGGGATTTCGATACTGTTGCCCAAATTCCTTCGGAATGCGGAACCAACACCGGGGCGGTTTATGTCTTGATGAACGGAACCTTCAATGGCCAGCAGCCAATTTATACCTGGAATGGTCCGGGAGCAAATAACCCGAACCAGATCAATGCTTCCGTATGGCAGAATTTATCTCCGGGCTGGTATTATATCGATGTGGAAAGTAACGGATGCCACAGAAATGATTCTGTACTGGTAACTCCTTTGAATCCGCCTGTAGCTGATCTTTCAGCAACTCCAACATCGGGCTATGGACCGCTATCGGTTACTTTTACCAATGGAAGCACCAACGCAAACAGCTTCGATTGGAATTTTGGAAATGGGAACGCTACAACTACCACAGATCTTTCTTCTCAGAACCAGGTGTATGATTCAGTGGGGACTTACCTGGTTACGCTGGTTGCAGTAAACGGTAACTGTACGGATACGGCAAGTGTTCTTATAACCGTTATCCCGCCGCCGGTTCCGCCGGTTATTCCACCGATTGTGCCTGTAGACTTGAAAACTCCGAATATCTTTACGCCAAACGGAGACAACGTAAATGACTTCTTTACATTCGAATTACTGAATATCAAATCATTGGATGTTACGATTGTAAACCGTTGGGGAAATCCGGTGTATACATCCAGTACAATTCCATTTATCTGGAACGGAAAAGATGCAGCCGGAAACATGATGGAAGATGGGGTTTACTTTTATAAGTACACTGCAAAAGGAGCTCAGGATGAACCGTTCGAAGGACAGGGATTTGTGCAGCTGATTAAATAGAAAAAACCGCAACACTTATATTAAGGCGGGTTTGGATTATTTCCGGGCCCGCCATTCTTTTAGAGTCAATTCCTGGTCTTCAACCACATCGTAATAGTAGATGCTGTTATCCGGGTAAATGCGGAACTCAAAATAAGTTGCCAAAGCTTCTCCATTATCTTCTGCAATTGAAATGCCGTAATATTCCTGGTCATCGGATGGTTCTGATGATACCCGGCCTACCAAATGGCGCTTCCCCTTTGATTCGCGTTCTATTTTATCGGATAGTGCCTGTACTTCAGGAAGCTTCCAGATCTCACCAATAAGCTTGTCTTCGGTTTTGGATACCTTCACATGTGTGTCTTTTTTTGGTTTTGGAGCCTGGATTTCCTGATCTACTTTCGTTCCGTCGATGGTTTTTTCAGTTTCCGTCGGACTGGTTGTTAGTTCCTTTTCCTCTGAATTGTCACCACACGAAAAAAGGATCGTGCAGAATAGGATTGCTGCTATTGGTTTGTAATTTTTCATACGACAAGTTAATTATAAATCCGTATATTTAAGTGATAAGTTTAACACCTGTGATATGAAAATAGTGATCGGATTAATAGCATGTTTGATTAGTTCAATGAGTTTCGGACAAATTGCTTTGGGAATGCCCGAGTATAATGTGGTCTATCGCGGATACGACAATAAGTTTGAGATAGGGGCGGGTGAAGATTCCCGTTTTGTGGTATTGGAAAGCACGCAGGCAGAGGTTTTTAGAGGTGATTCTTGTTTTTATGTCAGACCAACTGGTCCGGAGAAAACAATAACGATAATCATGAAGAACCTGAAAGAGAATAAAGTGCTTAGAACATACGAATACCGAGTGTTGAATTTGCCGGTTCCTTCTGTTTACGTGGGAAGTGCTTTGGAAGGAACAACCGTAGTAACATTGGATCAGGCTGAAGTACGCGTAGGATATGAGGAAAATGCGGTGTTGCAAAGTGCCGGTTTTGATGTGATTAGTTACGAAGTGACATCGGTTTCTATTGCAAATCCACTTCCGGCCATTACCGGTTCGAAGATTACTCCGGAAGTAATTGATGCACTTACAAAAGCAAAAGCAGCGAATAAAGGAAACCAAATAACTTTCAACCTGGTTGTTCAGGCAAAAGGAAAAGACGGATTGATCCG
>DJFP01000188.1:239-770 GCA_002432565.1 Flavobacteriales bacterium UBA5869 | reverse complement strand
AACTTGCTATTATCAAATTGATTTTGAAGAAAGAAATGTTTCGTTAAAGTTTTGCTAACTTTGCGCCATGATTCCCGGATTTTCTCGATTTACGACTCTTTTAGTGTTCTTTTTTTTGCTTTTTGGCTGTCAGACAAATGTCAATGTGGCTACAAAAAAGAAGAAAGAAATTCTGTCGAATGAGTTTCAATTCCCGAAATTCAACCCGGTTCCCAAATCATTTGTACCACATTACTACGACAGTATCAGCCAGTTTTACCGGAACCACATTGCGGAAGATTTTAACGGAATGTTCCTGGTGGCAAAAAACGGGAAAATCATCTATGAACGCTACAAGGGAACTGCGAACTATCAGTTCAATAAACGGATTGATAAACACACACCGCTGCATGTTGCCTCTATTTCCAAAGTGGTTACTGCAATTATAATCTGCAAATTAGCTGATTCCAATCAATTGGTACTGGACAAGGATATTCGTTCATACCTGCCGGAAATTATGTACAGCGGAATAACCGTGAGAATGTTATTGAA
>DJFP01000188.1:0-136 GCA_002432565.1 Flavobacteriales bacterium UBA5869 | reverse complement strand
TTTAATTGCTGAGCGGATTACACATAAGAAATTCCCTGTTTTGGCAAAAGAGCTGATTTTCGAACCTTTAAAAATGACGGATTCGTTTATTAACGACGGATCCCAAAACTCAGATTCACTGGCCCGTTCGTATGAT
>DJFP01000195.1 GCA_002432565.1 Flavobacteriales bacterium UBA5869 | reverse complement strand
TTCGAATCCCTCACTCTCCGCAGATGGAATTTAAAGCGCTGATTGACGGCGCTTTTTCCGTTTTAGGAGATAATTTGCGCCAAGGAGAAACACTAATCCCGCCAACGTTAATGCTACAACCGAAACGATACCAACATCGAAAAGCCATACTTGTAGAGCCGACCGAACCCGGCGGTCGATGGTATGTTGAGTACTATATATTTAACCAGGTTACCGGGAAGCTCGTTCGGAAACGGAAATACAAAGAGTTTGCCTCTTTACCCAATGATGCCGCCCGTAGAAAACACGGAAAACTGCTTTGTGAGAAAATAAATAAACTGCTTCCTTACGCTGCAATCGGTATTCCGGAAAGCATAGACAAATCCGTCTCTTCTGTAGAGAAAGTGTATTCTTTGAAAAAAGCTGTCGACTTCATTATTTCCTTGAAATACCCAATTGAGAAGAACCGAAAAACACACTTGAATTTTACCAGTATTTGCGCCAGGTTTCAGATTTATTGCGCCAATTCCGGAATACCTACAAATGATGTGCAGAAAATAACCAAGGATATTGCCCAGCACTACATTGATCATTTGAGCATGTCCGGAATCTCTCCGAATACCGTAGAAAATCAATTCATCGTTTTCCGCTTGATCTGGAACCAGCTACTTAATCGAAAGATAGTAAAGGAAAACCCCTGGTTAGGGAGCGATCGACCGCAAACTATAGAATCCGGGAAGAATGAAGCATATTCGAAGGAAGAACAGAAACAGCTCAAAGAATTGATTATGCAGAAAAATCCGAAGGTTTGGCGGATCGTGCAGCTGTTATACTATTGTTTTATCCGTGAAAGTGAATTGGCGCGCCTAAGAGTGAAAGATGTGGACCTTGCGCAAAAGAAAATATTCATCTCCGGGACCAATTCAAAAAACAAAAAACGTGCTTTTGTGACTATGCCGGCCAGCATAGTTGAAATGTTCCGGGAAATGGACCTGAAACAATACCCGAGGGATTACTTTCTTTTCACCCCGGAGCTGGAACCAGGGAAACACCAGGCATATTCATCAGCTTACTACAAAAAGTATAAACAGATCCTGGACCTGACAAACATAAACGAAAAAACCCTGTATTCTTGGAAGCATACAGGGGTTGTTGAAGCGTATAAGGCTGGGGTAAACATTAAAGCCATTCAATTGCAGTGCAGACACTCCAGTATAGAGCAAACTGACATTTATTTGAAGTCTTTAGGGTTGGGTGAAAATGATGAGTTTACCGAAGGTATTCCTGAACTTTAAAACTACTGTTAGGATTTATTCAGTTACCTGGTATTTTACAAGCTCGTTTTGTACAAAATCGGAAATATCAATGTCGTTCCAGGTTGTTTCGTATTTAAAACCAAGTAAAATCACAACATACTGATTACCGGTTGAACTTAATAAAACGTTCACAGAACAGCTTTTTTGAATGAAGTCATCGGTAACTCTTTGAATCGTAATAACCGGATCAACAATCATTACCTTATGTAATGGAAAATTATAAATCATAATCCTAGTTCATTTAATGTGAAAAATCTGCACGCAATCGTATTGTATGGATTGGATTTTGAATATGCGCCAATGTCACCGGCAGCATTGCCAAATACATAACCACTAGTTCCTGAATAAACGGTTGCTGTTGATGTCCAGTAAAAATTATATCCAGTCAAATAAAACGGGTCATATTTTAATACTTCATAACCAACCATGCCGTAATAAGCAATATTCAACGCTTCTTTTATGTTCATTAAGTGCCAGCTAGAAAACCCGTCAGCAACCAATAAACTCGCCCAATCGATTGCCTCGTCAAATGTCCGATCAGTGTTAACATCGCCCTTGTAATATCCCAAAACAACCTCACCGTCATAAGTTGACCAATCTATTACAATGTCATTGGAATATAAACTGCCACCGTTAGTATCTGTAAATCGAGCTGTGTTTCCAAACGGATTGTTTTCCACCAATGTAAAAAAATCCACCCCCCGACCGGATTGATTGTCGCCGTCATCACCTGAAATATAGGTTTGCACTTGCCCGCTTTTCATAAGTCTTGCCGTTGAACGTGCGGCCCCGCTTCCTCCCGAGGCCGAATTAAAACCCATATAGGGCGTAAGGTAGTCAATCACTTCCTCGGCAGAAGCAAAGGTGCTTTCGTCGCTTTTCTGGAACTCAGAAAAACTCTTGGTTATTTTTCCGGGTTCCGGAGATAGTTCCCAAATAGTAACCATGTCTCCGAATGATTTAGCGGAGAATGGAGGTGTTAAATGACTGTTTTCGATAGATATTTTAATTTTTCCAGAAATTGCTGTAAGAGTAACCATGTTTTTTAATTAAGATTAACCAAACTGAGGGTAGATGAACTGACCGTTCTCATCTAAAGCTTTATAGTTTTCAAGCTTCATTGCCAATTTGTATGTTTGAATTGCAATAACCACTAGTAATACTAGTAAACAGATGATAATAATATTCTTAGCTATAATTTTAAGATAAATGTTTTACGAAAGGTATTTCTGCGGGTCCACATAGTTGTTTTTGGGATCCCGCATAGAGAAATGCAAATGTGGCGCTGTGGAGTTCCCTGTATTACCAGAGTAGGCAATTACCTGACCTCTTTTAACTTTGTCTCCCTTTTTTACAATTGATTTGCTTAGGTGTGCGTAGCCGGTTTGAAATCCGTTAGAGTGCTTTATGATTACCTGGTTTCCGCCTGCCGAATTGGAATAAACACTAGTTACGGTTCCGTCTGCCGGAGCCTTTACCTTTGTGCCGGTTTTAATCCCGATATCAATTCCTTTGTGATCTGTAGAAGCACCTTCTTTGGGAGCATCTCTCTTACCGAATGGAGATGTTACCGGGCCGTCTGCCGGCCAGGAAAAGGAAAGAATATAACGGTTCAGAACGAATCGTGAGACCAGCACAATAATTATTGCAATGACCAGTATTATTGCCGCGTTCTGTATGTTCTTATTTACCTTCAATTTTTGCCCAGATTACATAACGGTATTGGTAAATGAGAATAATCGCAGCCAGGATGACCGCGATTATTACCAGTTGTTTCATGCTGTATTTAGCCAGGTTAAAGTGCATTACTTTTTCTTTGCTTTTACAACTCGTCCGCCTTTTGCATAGCGGAATCCTTTTTTCAAACGTCCGTTTGATTTTACACCTTCTTTAGCAGTGCTTTTGCGTTTTGCGCGCTTCTTTGTTGCCATAATTTTACTTTGTTATTGTTTACTAATTGCCCTCTGTTTGAGCGGCGTTCCAGCCTTGTTTCATTGCACCGGCTATGATCATTCCGAGAATGTAGGCAAGCACAAAGCCAATTAATATGTATACCCAGGGTTTCACAGAGCCGGTTTAATTGCGTAAGGATTCACAACCTTGGTGCTTTCAGCAGGGAAAAGTGGAGTTACAATGCCGGCGCTCGAAACAACCTGCATGCCTACCGGATTTATTGCTTTAGCATCTAAAGTGCGTTTCCATTCCGTCCAGGAAGTCGTGGTTTTTCCCAGTATGGATTTTACAGCGGCCTCGGTTTTTGGCCCATACTTTCCATCTTGAACCAGCCTGGTCAGTTTTTTGGGATCAGCAACCATTTTGTTGTAATAGTACTGTACCCAACTCACCTCACGGCCCCATGTTCCGGACTTCAAGGTATAATCATTGCCCAATTGTGTTTTCGTGCTTTTCTTTGAAGACGGTGAAGCTGTTGAGTTTGATCCAGTACCCGGATTTGAGATCTGTTTTTCAATTTCCGCATCGGAAGCTTTGCTTCCTTTTGTGCGATGAATCAAATAAATGATTAACACTGCCAAAACAAGCATTAGCAGAATGAATTTTGTGTTGGTTTTCTTCTTTTTCATGCGAAGGTTTTTTTGAAGTCGTTTTGGCGGTTAGTCCAGCCGGTGCCATACTTAGGCCAATCAGACATTTTCTTAAAATCTGCGATTCTGCGAGCTGAAAGCTTTTCAAACCATTCTTTCTCGTTTAACGGAGTGATCCTGGAACGGAAGTTTTCTACAATCTCAGTCTTCGTGATGTTGGAATCTTTAATTCCCATTTCATCCCGCTGAAAGTTTGCCAGGTACCTTTCCGCACCTGATAAACCAGAACCCCAAGCCCAGGTGATAATGACAGCCTGGATGCGAGGCAAGTGGTCGATCTTATCCAAAGGGAAACCTGCAGCATAGACATTCTTTAGGATCGATAAGAAAATCGAGTCCGGCATGTTGAAGAAGTTGTCTGCTGTAGGCGCGTAACCCAAACGAGCTGCATTCGCCTTGAATGTTTTGTAGGTAATGCCTTTTTTGGTGTGCCAACCGGTTTGACCTTTATAGGTCCAGGGAGCCGGATCGGATGAAGCATTGTCGTCCGGGTCTCTGCTCAAATCGCCTTCCCATTTCTTGATGAAGACTGCTAGTTTCGATAAAAGAATGTTTTGTGCCACTTTGTGAATGATTTGATTTGCAATAAAAACTATGAGCACGGTCACAATAGCAATGATGAGTAAAGCTTTGATAACCGGTTGTTTCATTGGTGTTTTTTTAATTCTGCTGTTAATTGTTGTACTTCCTTTTTCAGGTTGTCAATTTCTGACTGTAGATCCTGGGCAATTTGCCGCCAGATCTTAATAGCTTGTTCCACGTTGTCTAATTCACCTTTTTTTCCAACTCTTCTGCGAGTGAGTAACCAGGTAAAGAAAGAAGCAACACCACCTGAAGAAATGAGCGAAATAATGATGTCTTGCATTAAAAGCGCTTTGTCAGGTTTTGTACTTTCAACTGGTTGTTTAACCGAGCTATTTCACTTGCATTCAGGTCGCCTTTGATCCATCCACGCAGGTCTTCGTCATCCAGATAACCGAAAAGATTGTCTTTTGCTTCACGAACGCCAAAAGCGCTCTCCAGCTTAATAAAGTCCAGATCGGACTTTAACTTTTTGAAAGTATCAAAAACAACGTCGTCTTCGGTTCCGGGACCGTCCATTGCTTCTTGCAAATCGTTGGCCATTGCCTTGTACTGTGCATCCGTGTAGTTTGCTTTTTGGCCGGCTGCCTTTAAGGCGTCAATTTCTCCCTTTTGTTCGGCGGCGTGTGAAGCAGTTTGCAGGCGGGATTTAACGTATCTATACGTCAAGTACGCCAAAATTGCTACCACAATAAGGAAAATTAGTCGCTCAATAGGCGACATCTTGAACCAGAAATTTGCAAGGAAATTTTTCGTTTTCATTACCTAGCTAATTTTGCGGCCAAAACAATTACAACGCCCGCAAGCATTAATGCAAGTGCAAGCGTGATGATGGAGTTTTGGTCGATTTGCGTATCTAGTGCTATATCCATGACTCTATTTTTTTCCGCGCATTGAAAGTGCAATGATTACTATGATTATCGCTAACAAAAGTCCACCCAGGATATAATTCATTCGCTTTTTCTTTTCTTCATCAGTCAAAGCTCTGGAAGGTGCATTTGGATCTGGCTTGCCAGGCAAAATAAGATTTACGGAATAGCTGTTACTATTGTCGTATGTTTTGCTATCTGTGCCGCTCTTTTCAATAATCGTTTTCTCCGGGATTTGGTCCTGATCCGGGGATGATGTCGGAATAGTTGGAACTGTGCCAGATTTCAGCATTGATTGTTCCAGAGCCATAATAGCTTGTTCTTTTGGAGTTGGCATCGTACTATGATTTTTTGAGTTTCTTAATTCTGTTCAATAAAAACAGTACAAACGCAATAAACAGAACTATCAAAATTCCGTAGACAACGTACTGTTTTGTTTTTTGCGCCTGAGCATCTGCCGCGGACTGAGTTTCAAGTGCCTTAGCCTGCGCTTGTGCAGTTATAGTTGAACTGGTTTTGATAGCGTCTGCTGTGGCGTTGGCTTCAATTTCCTTAGCAGTTTGGGAAATACCTTTTTCTGCTAGAATTTTACCCTGTTCATCTTTGGCTTGCAATGTTGCGCGGATAGCTTTCATATCTGCATCAATCTGGGTTATCTGATCCTTTAAAGCACTTGCCTGAGACCGATAATTAATTGCAGTTTGGCGTTTCCGTTCCTGGTCTGCCAGATCTGCTTGCTTGTCTTTTTTTCCTGAGCGAATTTTGTCGTCTGCGGCATCAGCATCCCAGGCAGCTGCCGATTGCTGAAGAGCAACAATCTGATCATTAATTCTGGTACGTTCTGCCTGTTTTTTAGCAAGTGTTTCTGTAAGTTCTGCGGTTGTTGCCATTTTTTAAGATTTTCGCTGCATGAGCATGTAAGCAATAATGAGGACCGCAATAATTACGACCACCCAGATGATTGTATTTGAAGTAGAGGGTGCATTGGCACCTGCGGCGGCAGCCTCAGCGGCTCGGGCGTTGGCTTCAGCAATTTGGAGCTGATTGTTTTGATACTTCGTGTTGAATTGTGCTGTGAGTTGCGGGATTGCGTCTATAGCATTACCAATGAAGCTTGAATTAATCTTAGTCGTTTTCTGACTTGTGCCACCAATTTCACCACTACTACCGCCTAAAAGTCCTATGTTCATAATGTTTTGGTTTAAAAAAACCCGCCCATTTCCGGACGGGTTTTCACATTTATTCGAAGGAGTCTTTTAAAACATTCCAGCGTTAGACATTGTTTCGTCTGCTTCCTTAAGGTCGCGATACATGCGCTGTGCTGTTGAAGCCTGGGCACCAATATAAAGGACGATTGTAAGAGAGGTGTTCGGCTGGATGGTGAACGTTGTAAAGTTCTCAGGCGTAACCAATACCTTAACACCAGCGGCACGAAAATCCAGTTCCGCATATTCTTTTGCGAAATCCTGAGAGCTTCTCAACGCACGAAGGTTGAAATACTCAGTCAAAGGAGCAGCAAAAGGAGAAACGAAAACTGTAGAAATTGTACCATCGTAGTTCGCAGAGTTTGGCGAGCTGTCAGACACGTTCAACGAGGTGAAACGAGCACCCGTAATACGAGTTGGTGAAGTTGCAGCGTAACGAAGGAAGTTCCCGATAGGACGTCCTGGGTCGTTTGAAACCACCTCTACCTTATCCGCATCAGCACCTAGAATGGTACCATCAGTAATGATTGCATCTGCTGATAATGCCGTCTTTAAAGCAGCTGCATCTGCGTACATGGAATTTACCAAAGAACCTAAAGCGACAACCTTAGGTACATCGAAGGTGTTAGTAACAGTGAATGAAACACTTTGGTTTCCGGAACTTTCCGTAATAAGTGTTTTTCCGCGCCCTTTACCTAAAGAGTAGCGTCTGTCAAAGTCCATGATTTTTTGCACTTTATCTTCCGGAGCAACCCGAGGCGTTGTAACAACAGCTGTTGAAAGAGGAGTGGTTACAGCGGCAACTTTTGTGGCCTTTGGGCCTTGTTGTAAAAATTGAAACATTTCTTTAAGCTTTTGATTTTTTTTATTCGTCCGATGCTTTACCAAGCTTCAGGTTCCCAGATTCAGAATCAATGTGTCTTGGCACAAAAAGCATAATAGCTGTGATTGCTAGCAAGAGAATGATGATGATCCAGCATAAAACTTTTACATTCATGAAATTGAAATTCGTTTGTGAGTGACAAAGATTTAAAGCGTAAAAGGCACGGTTTCAGACACGTGCAGATACCTAAACAGAAAAACAGAAAATGATAGTAAAAGACAGAAATGTCTATTCGTTTCGCATAGATTAATTGAACTATACGGACCTACAGAAAATAAAAAAGGCTGTACCTGAAGTACAGCCAAAAACAACTATGTGAGATCCGGGTTTTACTTTTTCCAGAAAAGCAGCGCACCGAGAACACCATTAAGCGCCAGCGAGATATTTCTTTGACGTTTTACCCGTTTCAATTTGTGTTCCAATTTTTCCAGTTCCTCTTTGTGGCGGGATTTAACAATATTCATTGTGTTCTCAAAAATCTGCGTAGTAATTCCTTCTTTTTCGATATAGCTTGAGATTACAGAGTCTTGAACCGTGCTTTTATTTTTTTGAAAGGCGATTACCTGCTCATATACTAGGATCAGTCCGGAGATCGAATCCATATAAATAGAATCCTGGGCAATGTAGGCTGAAAAGTCGTTCGCTATCCTAGCCTGGTTTTTCTTTTCCTCGATTTCAGAGAGAGATTTTTTTACCTCCGGAATGTGTTCGTAGTAGACACTGATCAGCGTGTTGAAGTCTTGAATAGAATCCTGTAAGGTGCTTATTCTTTGCTCAATGTGCTGCTTTTCTAAACGGAGTTTTTTGTTTTGGGCTTTCAGGTATTTGGTCTTTTGTTCTGATTGGAAAACGCTTATTGAACTGGAATAGGGAACAAAGGAATTCCACCAATACAGGAACCCAAGGACAGCAAAGGCAATTACGATCATAATCATTAAAGGTTTTCGTTTGTTTTTCATAGCTATTCTATAAAATCCTCAGCGGTGAGCGGTTTTCCGTAGCAATGGAAAAAGGCTCTCAGCACTTTAGGACTGATTAATTTGGATTTTTTGGAAACATAGCCGGCGGCCTTCAATTCTTCGTAGAAGGTTTCATTCATCAGCTTTGCCAATTGGCGGGCTGATATACCCAGCATTTCCGTTAATTCGGACTTAAATAAAAAAGGCTTGCCTTTTAAGTCGTTCATGGGATTAGTTTAAGCGTAGTGAAATTGGTTCAACAAATTCGGCGGTTTGTGATCTAAGATGTTCCATTGCTTGCCCAATCTCCGGAAACGGATACTTGTCCTTTGATGGCTGTCCTTCGTTAGTTTTGAATAAGACTAAAATGTCGGCGGCTCGAACCAGCTCCGGAGGGATGGACGCAAGCGAATGGAAAACGTAAACGAGATCAAGGTTTTTTTGTTTACTGTCATAAATGAACCTTTTGGTGTCATCATTTAGAACACGGCCCACATATTTTGTGGCATCTTCAAATACAATAAGTGCGTTTTGCAAATGCTGCTCAATCAAAGCAAACATTTCTGAAGGCTGACCGTAGATCCTGTATGTACCGGAGTCCCAGTCCGGAACCTTGTCATGTGGGAGAACAGGGATCGTTATAGACCGAAGATCCGGGCGGTCAAAAGTTTCCATTGTGCGCCAGGAAGCTGAATCGAAAGTATCAACGATCATTTTTTTAACTTGGAGTGAAGGCCGCACAACGTTCTTTTTTACCCAGCCGGTCTTCCCGGTTCCTCTGGCACCTGCAACAAGTATAACCAGGTTATTTCGTACCATAGTTTCGCTTGTAATAATTCAACTGACCGGTTAACTGCGTTACTTTAACCGTTAGCTCTGCTTTTTCCTTTTGTAGGCGCTTTTTGGACCTGCGCAAAAGAATTTGTGACACAACAAACAGGACCACATGAAAAATGGTTAATATCAAGCTCCAACTCATGCTCCAATAATTTGAATGATTTTTCCGCCCAGGCTTCCGGCATACATGGTCCAGAATGCAAAACCGGCATTCACATGGAATTGTGTTGCCTCACAATAGGGAATAGCTGCATCAATTAACCGCTGGGTTTCCTGGTCCATCATTTTCTTGGCAGCATCGGAATCCGGGTAAAATAGTCCCATCATTTTTTTAAAGTCTGCCTGGTAAGCTTCAAAAGCATGTGCGGCTTTTGTTTCTGCTTCCGTTAATTCGGTTCCTGTAGTGCGTTTGTCATGCGCTTTAGCCATCCGGTCTACTGCCTTTTTACCTCCGCGCTTTTTATTGAGCGTAAAAACAGCAATGGGTGGCAGAAGAAGTCCTTCGCCAGCCTTTAGCATGTAAACCAGGTTTTTGGCTTCCTGTTCAGCGTCATAAGGCTCTGAAGGTTCCGGAGCCGGTGCCAATGGTTCCCGGCGAGGTGTAAAGTCGCTTTCGTTGAAATTCTGGGAGACCGACTCCACAACCCCCGGCGTTTTTTCTTCCGTGGGCTGTGAGATCAGATCCGCCAGGTTAACAGCAGTATTGAATAATTGATCAACCTTGTGACTCATTTTCTGAATGCATTTGAATATTTTCCGGAGCCAGTTTGAGGCCTTCCGTTAGATACTTGTATTTTTCAAAAACCGGCAGTAGTGCAGACATGTTCTGGATTGCCTGGCCATCAAAAGAACCGGTTGCAAACTGCATGGTTACCTTTGGAAGGATCATAGCAATTTTTTGCATCAGGTCTCCGGGCTTTCCGGTCCCGGAAAAGTCGGAAGGATTGATTCCTAATGATTGCAGAACACCGGCAAGAGTTTCAACCGTTGTAAGAATGTCGCCTTCCATTTCAGCAATCTTCATATCTTTGGCTTCCAACTCAGTACGCAGCGTGATTATTAACCTGTCTTGTGGCTGCACCGAATCCTTGTACTCTTCCGAAGTGGGAACCCCGGTTTCGGATTGGGCAGGTTGCAATGCGCTTGGCGTTTCTTCGTTATTATTGTTCATGTTTACTTTTTTACTTTTTAAATAACCCAGGTACTCCTGGAGCTATGTCAGGCTACAGTTTCGACGGGTTCTTTGGATGAAGTTTCAAAGCATCGCGTATGAAAACACATTTACTTCATCCAGCCTTGACCTATTGCGGTCCTTCCTCCTCTATTTATAATTCAGTTTCTTCAACAAAAATTGCAGCTGCAATACTTGACAAAACCAACAAAATCATTCTCGGTAAGTCAGTTATTAATTCAAAAACCAGTGTAGAAATCTCCTCCATGATTGAATAATGCGCCTTCACTAAACACTAATTTTTCTACTATGGCCGGGAATGATTCCGGAAACGGAAGGTTGTATTTCCTTTGCCGGTTTGCCTGAACGGATAGAAGGATTTCCATTTTCCGGGAAAACGGTCTGTTTGGTTCGTCTGTAAACTCAAGAATAATTGCGTTTTCTGGAAGCTCTGCCGGAACTTCAATCTTTTGTGGAAGCGGTAAAGGTGTTTGAGCAGCTTCAAGCGCTTTTTCAATGGTTTCCTTAATAGTAAGTGTTTGTGCCGGTATACGGGCATGAGTATGGAAATCTCCTATTTTCTTCATAAACAATTCAACCTCTTCAATGTTTTCTCCGATTTTCACATAATTCGGTGGAATAACTGTAATTGGTTCAATTGGCAGTTCCTGGCTGTTTGCTACTTCCAAAAGTTTTTCTACCAATTCCTTGAAAGAAGAGCATTCGCCATGGTTTTGCTGAAAGATTTCAATCTTTGAATTCAGATTTTCACGTTCGTTTTCATTCCGAAAATTGGCACTGGCACCTGTAGAAGAAAGTTGATACATTGTTTACTTATTTTTCAGCAAAAGACAGAAGATGTCTGCATAAAAACAATGTGTAAACGGAAACCGTAACGGATTAAAAACAACTGAAAACGTTACGGTTTTTCTTGTAAACCTAAAAGTTTTTAAAAATTTGAGACTTGGCTGTGTAACGCCTAGTTCTATTAATAGCTATTGTTTGTTGCTTTTAACTGCTAAACCCTTGTATTTATTGGGATTCATGAGCAACAAATTTTGTTGCTCATGACTTTTAATTTGTTGCTTCTTAAAATTTAATCATTTAATGATTTTTTTGTTATCAATAATAAACAACAAAATCAACCAAACAAGCAACAATTTAAAATCTTCTTGTTGCTTGTTTTCCCTTTATTTCTTCTACTATTTTTATATAAATCAACAAAATCAACAATGAAAAGCAATGAAGCGAAAAAACATCTGTTTCCGGCGTTATTCCGATGTATTTAAAAATTACCATTGAATTCCTAAAATGTCTATGCCAGCTGGCGGAAACAAAAAATCCCGATCCAATGGACCGGGATTCTATATCGATATTGTTTAATTAGTATGCTGCATTCACTTCTTCGAAATCGGCGTGATCAATATTCGGTTTTTTGAGCTGAGAAGGAATGATTTTTAAATAAACGTATTGGTTTGTGGTTGGAGCAGCTAAAGATTCTGAACCATTATAATATGTGATGTAGATACTTCCTGAAACGCTGTCGTCTGTTAAACCGAAAGTAACTCCGGATTGCGCATCATAGTAGGGCATTGCTTCCTTACCATTAATTCCTTGATAGAAACCAAGTACAGCGCCATTTCCAATATATGAATGGGGGTAAGCATATTCCCACTGATCTAAAAGCGCGTTCCAGGTCCAGTCTGTTGGACGGATGGTTAAGCTAATGTTTTCAATTTTGTTGTTGCTAAGGTCATCCTGTGTTGCATATTTCGACATGTCCTCCTTTTTGCAAGCACTTCCGATTGAAAGTAAAAACGCTGAAAGCGTTAAGTAGATTAATTTTTTCATTGTTAATTGATTTTTGTGAAACAAATGTAATTAATTGATTTCAGGTGAAAACTTCGGTAAACCACAATTATTCTATATCAAGGATAATTCTTTCAAAGAGCATTTCCAGATCACGGAAAACATTGTTTTCATCAGCTGTAAACAGTAAGTCGTTCAGGTATGTTTCCAGTTTTCTTTCGGCATTTTCGTCTTTTTCAATGGTCAGGATCTGTTTTACAACAACTCCAACCTTTCCTAATTCGCAGGTGTAAACCTCGCATTTCAGAATTCCCGGAATACGGTTGTAAATGGTGTAAACGGTTTCGCCTTTAGTAATCGCTTTCTTTGGCGGAACATCAAACTGCTGACCGCATCCGTGAATGCATTCAGTAGTTTTATGCAACGGGACAAGACTGAATTCACCGGTTCCAGTTACGATTTCTTCTGGTTTGTAAATTGGAGCATTCTCCCAGTCATTTACTATTCCTTCTTTTGTTACCTTAACGTATACTGTATTTGGCCACAAATAGGGAACAATTCCACGCCCCCAAAGTTTGTAAAGCTCTTTTTTTGTAATAGGCGCAACGTATTTTGGTCGCTTTTTCTGCGGTACCGTATAGTTATTTTTATTCATAATTTAATTATTAAAGTATTTGTGTTTGGTCCATTGGATCAGGCGCAGGTTCTTTGGCTGGTTGAACCAGTTCCAGAAACTTTCCTGATCCGGGAAACCGTCATTTGCTATAAAAATTTGCTTCTCCAGCTCTGTGAGCAAAACGCCGTTCACTTGAACTGTTTTGTTCCTGGGGTTCACGTACACCTGATCAATTCGGGTGCAGGTGTTTTGCAGGTGCTTCTTGAACTTCTTTGTTCTTATCCCGGTGCAGTGGTCCAGGATCATTCCCACCTTGTAGCGCTCTTTCGGATCTTCGCGCAGAGTGTGGATCTTTACGCCGTCAATTATCAATTGAATTGCGTTTGGGAGTGTGTAACCTATCAGCATGATCTAAATTTTATCTTTGGCTCTGGCGTCTATTATCGATTCCAATGCATTGTAAAGTGTAGATCCCTTTCGTAAACCTCCAGTAGCTGTTCTTTTTATGTAGGGATTTACTGCTAAGTGAAGGCGTTTCATATGGAGTATAGAATCAATCATTTTCATGTCTTTCCTGGCTTCTTCAATTATTGATTGAGCTTTTTGCTCCGTTAAATCATCTTGCAGTTCATTAACTTGGTTTTCGGCCGCAGCTCTTATGAATAAGTCTGCTTCTTCTTCGGTCATAATTTCAGTGGCGTGTTTTAATGAGCCTCTTTGAAGTCGTTTCGTTTTATTCATATATTCTCGTTTTATTTATTACTACTCATGTGTTTTGTAAGACAAATCCCTTTGTCCTGTGTATTCATCGGCTTTTTCAATAGTTTGAATCATTAGTATAGGATCGTTTAATTTATCGACCTGCTTCATCATTTTCCGGATTTCTTCTTTTGATAGGTTGCATTCGAAATAGACCTCTACTTCCGTGGTTTTGATATTCCCTTTTTTCTTTTGGCTTATTTTTACTGATTTCATTACCGAAGGAAGTAATTCGAAAAACCTCATTGCGTCACTTTCTGACTCGGCGCGGAAATTAAAACCAGGATGTTTTTCACTCAGTGCTATTTTTGTTTGCTTTCCACCCGGAGCTTCCAGGCGCATTATTTCTAAATCAGAAAGAAATATTTCCCTTGGAAACAGGAAAGGGCGGCCTTTTCCTTTTATATCGATAATCTGACCTGTTTCGTGAACGCTGTCAATCGGAAAGCTGTAAGTTGTGACATATTCCTCTCCTTTGCTGTTTTTCACGCGCTCTACTTTTAAATACTGTTTGATTACCTGGTTCATATAAGTAACCGTGCTTTTAATTCCGAAGTGGGAGCGGATATCGTCTGAGGTCATGCGCATTTCCCGTACTCCAAACTTTAGGAAGGCATCCCGGAACCGTTCGCGCATTTCCCGCACAATCTCCGGTTCGGATCTTTTCACCACGTTGAAGAACGCGTCTGTTTTGTAGGAATCTTCCGAGAACCAGAAACGGTCCACTTCCGGACTGATAATTTCGCGCTTCTCCAGATCGTTGATTAATTCCGGCAGCTCGTTCCGCATCAATTCTTTGAACTTCGGGTTTCTGCCTGTGATCGATCCTACTTTTTCAATCCAAAGCCGGGAGTCGGTTTCGTCTATTTTGATAAACGTTTCATCGTGGTTCGTTGCCAGGATAAAGTGCATCATATTGGGAATATCGGTCTGAGCTTTGTTCTTTTCGTTCCTGGTAATCGTTTCACTGGTGTTCATGTTCTTCAATGTCTCATAAACAGTTGCTTTTTCGAACATTGTTTCCTCACAGGCAACGACTAGTTTTGAAACCCAGTTGGAAGTAAAGTCGCTGGCAAAGTCCTTGGCGGAAATAATTGCCATGTTGCTTTTAAAGATCATTTTCACCAGGTTGATGAAGGTACTTTTACCGGTGTTCTGCTCTTTACTTGCCAGTACGATAATTGGAAGCTTCTGCATCGGGTACCGGTAGAGAATTGTGAGGTAATCCAGGATCATTCCGTTATCGAACCGCGGACCAAACAAGTGCTTCAGCAGTGCCTTGATCGTTGGGTAATCACCTTCGCGCTTTTCGTGTTTCAGATCGCTGTACAGGTTCCAGTGACCGTCAATTATTTGCTGGTAATTGGTGTGGCTTGCAATATTGGTGAATCCTTCAAACCGTTGTATCTGGTGAAACATGTCTTTTCCGTGGTCCATTTTGATAGCATCGGCAGACCATGGTTCCAGGACGTCTTCCAGAACTGTTTCGCCTGATTTACCGACCGGCACCGGTGTCTTTTTGATTTTGTAGTACGAAATACCTATTCGCATATAGGCTTTCATATCTGCCGGTATGGAAATAACCGGGTGTCCCTCTTTTACCGTGTACGTGGATCCGTAATAGATAAATTTTCGAACTCCGATCCGGGATTCATGGTACCGGTAAAACTCGCTAACCTTGTCCAGGTGAAACCAACGGCGCAGCTTCTTTCGTTCAATGTCGTTATTGATCTTCTGGAAAAACAGGTACCTGCCAGGGATTTCTCCAATGTTTTTGTATTCGGCATGTATTGCGTCTGGTTTCTTCAGGTAAATAAGCAGGTCGTCAATTCCCTTTGGCGGTGTTTCTTTGTCGCCGGTTTCGATCTTATTGATTGATCCGAAGTAATACTGAATTTTCTGTTTCGGGAAAAACTCGTAAATCAATTCCTGGATTTCGCATGCGTATTTAAAGAAGTCGCGCGGCCGGCGTGTAAGGTCCCGGTTGTTTTCCAGATCCTTCATAGATATTTCCCGGCAGTCACCATCCCAAAGGATCACTACATTTTTAATGTTGCAGGTTTGAATGAACATCACGATTTCCCGGTGAATCTTTCCGCTCTGTTTGTCCCGGAAATGGGAAATACTGGTGAGGCCTACAGTTGGTATTTTGTCGTTGCTGGCCTTGAACGCTTTGATCTGTCCTTCGGTGATGAACAATGTTTCAATGATCGGGTTTTCGTCTTCGTCCAGGTTTTTGCATTCGTACAACTCAATAAGCCATGGATGCCAAAACGGAGTAACAATCCCGTCTTTATAGTCGTATTTGCCCTGGCAAAAATCTGCATACATGGGATTTAGCCTCCGTTGGCAGTAGAAGTCTTCTTTAGGTCCTGCGGTTGTTTCGCTTACTTTGAATGTGTAAGCCTCCCGAGTAAGGGAATATTGCAGAATTTCAATGTCTCCGTGTTCATTTGCTGTAAAGATCTGGAAGGCTCCGCGCGTTTTGGCTCTGCCGTTGCTTTCGTCATACAGTTCTACGCTGTTTTGCTCTTCGGTAATTCCAAGCTCTTCCAAACGCTCGCTCAGGTATTCGTCTTTGTTGAACTCTACGATTTCCCAGTTTTCGAACTCTTCCGGAACCTGAATCTTTTTTCCGGCCGGTTGGAAAAGTTGCTTGTCTTCCGGATTGAACCGGAACCCCTTTTTGAAAAGGTCATTGTATTTGCTGTATTGTTCAAGTAGTTTCATGGGATTAACACTCGTAAGTTTTTAAAAGAGATTCAACAATAGCTTGTCTTTCGTGGCGTGGAAGGGAATTAATTTTTGCGGTCATGCGTTCTACTTTGCGTTTGATCCGTTGCCGGTCGGTAAAATCATTTCCTAAGAATTCAGTGGTTGCCAGTGAGTGAGCGTTTAAATCAAAGTTCCAGTATAAGCGCTCAGTTACAGTTCTGGTTCTGGTTCTGAAGTCCTCCTTGTTCCACTCTTTAAACTGTTCGTCGTAAATAGGGTCTGGATAATGACTTATTAAAATTTTCGAGCCCGCATTGTTTAACATTTCCACTAGTTTAAAAAAGGATTTGTGGGCGTTGTCATCCCAGTCAAAGTCTCCGTAGTATTCTCTTTTATGGGATCTGCTGTCCATCCTGTACGGAGGATCAAAATAAAAGCAGTCCGTTTCTTTGTAAAATATTTTAGAGTTTAGTCCCAGTTCAGTTTCTCTGTTGATCATTTTTATAAAATCACCAAGCCAGGTAATTACTTTTGGATGCTTCAGTTTTTTGCTTAAATCGAAGTATGTTTTGGGATTTACTTCTGTACAAACTATTCTTTTAATATTCGCTCCACAGTTCAGAAGCGTTTCGCTTATTATTGCTTTTCCAGCAAATCCTTCGTAAAAAATTTCGCATTGGGGAATATGATTTATAATGAACTCTTTAACTCCGGAACCTCCTTTCGATCCGGTAAATGATTCTTTTTTGGGATCTTGCATAGATTAAAATTTTAGATATCGCATAGTTGTTTTTGGCTTGCCTGCAGGATAGTCGTTTTTAACTATGATCGATCACAGTCGTTTTTGTCTATGCCTGAAGGGAACAGATCAATGATTTCAATATTTTGTTTTTTTAAAAGGAACTTCGCTTTCTTGTTTAACTGCTTCCCGAAGCAAAAGACAGCATCTATTCCGCTTGATCTTATTGACCATAAAAGCGCTAAAAACACCGTATACTCCAAAGGGTGTGTGAGATCGGAATTAAACTCTTCGATAATCAAAAGATCCGCATCAACGAGATCTTCTCTTTCCAGATCTTGTTCAGCAACTAAAACCGGGTTTTTGTAATTAGAAGCAATCTCTTGCGCTTTTGACGTTTTTCCGCTTCCCGGAGGGCCTATAATTATTGTTATCATCTTATTGATTTTTGGATGTATATTACCCGCCGTGCTTCAATCACGGTGCAGGTTGTTGAATAAAAAATGGTTGTTTTAGTCTGCTAATGCAGGTATGAAGGTTTCCTTTTGCAGTTTGCTGATTGTTGCCAGGATCTCTACTGAAAGCTTTTCAATGGTAGCGATTGCCTTTTTTATTTCCAGGCGCTCCGGAAAATGGTAGATCGGGATCAGTTCTCCGAAGATCTTGCCTTTGTAGGATTTCGCCAGTTCCTTTTCAGAGGTAGGAAAGAGCCTTGCGCGGTCCCGGGAGTCTATGAAGTTCCAGTAAACGCTTGCCCAGTTTTTCTGTGCGTGACCGAAATACGGAACGGATGTAAGATCAAAGTAGTATTTGTGAATTCCCTGAAGCTGGCTGTACAGGTAATCACTGGTCCATCTTAAATACTCCGCAGCTTGAACTACAAATATTTCGTAAGCGTTTTTTCGCTGGTTTACGGTGTAAGAAAATTCTTTTTCTTCATTCTCCGTTCCCCAAATGTGAAAGCGTATTTTCAGGCTTTGCTGAATGCTATTCGGTATCGGTGTTATTTCTGCTGTGAACATGATAGTGAGATTTTATTGAGTTAGTAATGTCTTCTCTGTTTTCCGGGTAATTGATCAGGTCAATAATGCTGCACTGGAAAAACACGGACAGTTTTAAAAGCAGGGTCACTCCAATTTCCCGGGGTTCATCGTGTTTGATATAACACCAACCGCGGATAGTGTCTTTGTCTCTGCGTAGTTGCTCCGGCGCCCAGGTCCAGAAAATTTCCCGGTCGTTAATGCTGAGCTGGTCCAGGCGCTTCAGTAGGTTGTACTTGTACATATACTTCGTTTTTTCCTAAATACTTACATTCTCTTTTCCAAATAGCAACGGTTCCGAATTCCCCCGGCATGATCTCCCTGGTAACATAGACATAAGGGTCTAGGCCCCATGCGTACCGTCCGAAAAGAATTGGATCAAAGGCATTACCGGGAACAAACAAGTATAGGTTTCCTTGTATTGATTTTTCTGAATCTGGTACCAGCATAAAGCTGTGTTCTTTAAATTCGAAGCAGGCTCCGGCTTCAACGTATTTCTTTGTCATGATAAGTGCTTATAAAAGTGTTTTTATTATTTCTCCCCAGCCGGTTTCGGGATGCCTTCTCTTTAAATCGTAAATGAATCCTGGTACTTCATTTGTCATTTTTTGGGGCATGGCTTTATCTGGGTTTGTGATGAACATAGGGCCTATATTGAAGGCTCCGTCAATCGGTTCGTCTTTTTCTAAGATGAACTTGCACCATGATGGAATTTCTTGAAATTGCTGATATTTAGCGTTTCTTATTGCTGTGCGACTAGCTGTCAAAATTTTTGCAACTTCCAAGGTTGTTGAATTAGGAATTTCCTCAATTGCAACGAAATTTTTTGTGATCCATCGATCGTTATAACCTCCATGCAACTCCTTTTGTAAAATAACAGCCACATTTCCAGGTTGAATTTGGTTAAGAAGCCATAAGAAAGTAGAGGTTCCTACGCGGTCCTCGTAATCTGTTATTATTCCTAACACTGGGAGCCTGCTTGTTGGGTTAAAAATTGCGACCTGTAAATAATTCAATCCTAATTCATACTTATCTTGAAAAAAGTGTCTTAAAAACTGTTCAATTGTTCCCCAGCTCCCAGGATGTTCCATTAACATTTCATGGTTCCAAAGGTTCCAATGGGAATTCCAGGGTCCATTTTCATGCATCACATGAGGTAAGTTGGTAAATCCATCGTATTTCTGTGTGACTACCGGTGCTTTTTTAGCTTCTGCCGCTGTAATCATTTGAAGTTCTCGGCCTTTTTCTTCATAGTAGGTAGTGCCTACTCTTATAATTTTTCTTTCCATTATTTATTGATTAGTTGTTCAACTTCTTCTATTGCTGCTATGAGGCAGATGCGTCTCAAGTGTCTTCCTTGTTCGGTTCCTATTTCAAACCAAAATTCAGAATGAGGATGCGCAGGTTTTTGATTATATAATTCTGGTAGCTTTATTTTGAATAGTACATCTAAATTGGTGTATAATCGATATAACTTCCGGAAGTAATAACAAAAACCTTTATTTGTGTAACTGGAGACACTTCCCCAGTCAGCTAAGGCTAACTGGTAAATAGCCAATCGTTCTGAGGGGTTGGGTCTGGTACCAGGAAAGATCGTTCTCATAGCTCGTCAATTTTATTAGCATTAAAGTCTGGCCTTGTCGCTGTGATTGGCTCGGGCTTCTCTGTAAACAGTTCCACAGGGTCCACTGAAAAAAAGCTTGCTATTTGAAATAATTTTTCTGCGGGGATGTCCCTGGAGTCCTCAATGTCGAGGTGTCTCCAGTCTCTCATTGTCTTTGGCGTGATCCCTAATTGCTGAGGAAGCCAATTAAAAACCAGCCGCGCTTTCTCGTACGGTAGCTGTTTTCTTAACTCTTCAATTCTATACTTCAACATCTGCTTTTTTTGATTTACAGTTAAAAACCTATTTTTACTTATAGTGAACATAAATGTTTGTCAAATGTTGTAAAAATATTTACTACAAAACAAGCTTTTGAAAAAATATTTTCATGTCAGTGAAGCGTAGGATTATAGAAGTTGTTGAAATTCAAGGAATTGTGAAAGAAAAATTTTTTCATGAGATCGGAGTAACATCCGCAAATTTTCGGGGTAAAGCATTGGATTCGTCCCTTTCGAGTGATGTGCTCGCAAAAATTTTGACGGTTATGCCAGGGGTAAACATTGTATGGCTTTTAACTGGTAATGGCGAAAAATTTTTGCAAAATAATGCTGTTGCTGATGCAGATCTGTTAAATAAATCAAACAAAACTGAAAAACTTTATCAGGACTTACTGGAAGTCAAGGATCACGAGAACAGAATCCTGCGCGAAATGATTTCTGTTTATCAATCTGCGCCAACGCGCCAAGAATCAGGAAAAGTAAAAAAGAAAGATGGAAGCACTGGGAAATAAAGGGGGAGAGGGTATTGCGGTGAATTTCGAAAGCAGTTTCCCTCACTCTCCGCAGGAAATTGAATCCCGACGATCAGTCAGCTGAC